>NZ_LS483440.1:1500000-1760930 GCF_900476045.1 Gemella morbillorum | reverse complement strand
TGTAGGATTTTTCTTACTGTTCGTAATATTTTTATTAGGAATAGGTTGTTTATAATCATCAAAAGTAAAAGTTTGTTTTTGATAAAAATGCTGAGCCCCAGAAGGTTTATCTCCTTGTAGAAAATTTTGTTTAATAATATTTTCTGCAGGAATTTTATTGTCAAAAGAACTTGTAAAATCTTGAATAGGAACATGATTATCTAAAGAATCATAGTCTATATGTAAATCGAGACCAGTATTTATTTTTAAGATTTCTTTTAATTTAGCATCATAAGTACCTTGAATGTACTGAGAAACCAAAAGTTCTTTACTAGTAATAACAACGCGCTTTTTAACAAAATCTACATTATCAATAGACGCACGAGAAAACCAAGTTTCAAAAACCTGAGGAGTAACTTCATTTTTAATTTCACGAAGAATAATCTCCCATAAAAAATTGGAATTACTCAAAATAATCCCTCCTTAATAAAATGTCTAATAAATTATATCATAAAAAGAAGATAAAAAAAAGAAAAAGATAAAGTTATTCACAGATTGTGAAAAAACTATTAATAACTATGAAAAACTACTAGCTTATATCTGTGGAAAAAGATAAAAAATAAAGAAAATAAAAATAAATTGGGAATAATTAATAAAGTTATTAACAAAAATAAAAACAGTAATAAAAAGGATTAGAAAGTTTTTCACACATAATTAACATCTGTGGAAAACTTTTGTTTGTTAAATTGTTAAAAACGTTATAAATTTGTTAAAAACTATATAAAAAGTAAAATATTTTTAGAAGTATTCACCTGTTTTTCACAACATATAGAAGAAAAAATGTTAAAAACAGTTAATGCTTTTTTTATAAAAAAAGAATGAGAGTTAAAATTTTTTTATAATTTTTTTCTCAAATAAATAAGGTTTTTCCTTGATTAAAAGAAAAAGTTATGATAAAATATACCAGTTATTACATCTATCTAAGAAGAAAACTCGAGGAGGACAAAATGAAACGTACGTATCAACCAAACAAAAGAAAACATTCAAAAGTACACGGATTTAGAGCTAGAATGAGCACTAAAAACGGAAGAAACGTATTAGCAAGACGTAGAGCAAAAGGAAGAAAAGTTCTTTCTGCTTAATAATTGCAACAAAGCATCACTTATGTGGTGCTTTTTTATTTTGTAGTAATAATGGTATAATTATTTTTAAAGAGAGTAAAAGATGATAAAGTTATAAAAATGGAGGAATAACATGGATATACTTACAATATTAGCGGGAGTTATAATAGGTTTTATCGTTGCAAAAAATGTTATTTTTCACAAAAAGAATAATAGACAAAGAAATAGACAAATAATAATAATAATATCAGCAGTTTTAACGATAGTTTTTAACATAGTTTCATATATTATTTATAAAAAAATAGATATAATTACCATACTCCTTCCCTTGATAATAATAGCGTTTATCTTGCAATTGAAAGATTATAAAAAAATAAATAATAAAAATGATACGGAAGATATATAAAAATAAGGAAAGTTTTATAGAATACACTGATAATTGTAAAAGAAAAAAACTCTTAAACCTTAACAATAAAGATAGTTGTAAAAAATGAAAGAAACTGTTAAAATATTAGTGTTAAGAAAGGTTTTGAAATGAAAAAAGAATATAGAATAAAAAGAAGTCAAGATTTTGATAATATTATTAGAAAAAAGCAAAGTTTTGCCAACAGACAGTTTGTAATTTATTATCAAAAAAATAAACTAAAACACATGCGTTTAGGGATTTCTGTTAGTAAAAAATTAGGAAAAGCCCACGAACGTAATAAAATCAAAAGATATATAAGAGAAACGTTTAAAACAAGAAAAAATTACATAAAAAATTATGATATAATAATTATAGCGCGTGCAGGAGTAAAAGAACTACCCTTTTTAGAAGTTGGTAGTAGCATAGATCACGTATTAAAAAAATCAAAATTAATAGAAAAAGAGAAGAGGGTTAAATAATGGAAAAAGAATATATTTACGAAGCAAGTAGTGTAGAAGAGGCTTTACAAAAAGGATTAAAAGACTTAGCATTGTCAGAAGATAAAGTAAAAATAGATGTTATCGAGGGAGGAAGTGCTGGTATTTTTGGTCTATTCAAAAAAGAAGCAAAAGTAAAATTAACACCACTTGATAGTGAATTTATAAAAGATGAAAAACAAGAAGAAGTTAAAGAAGTTGAAGTAGAAGAACTTGTTGAAGAAAAACAAGAAGAAAAAGTAGTAGAAATTGAAACTGTTAAAGAAGAAGTAGTTGTAGAAAACGAAGAAGCAGTAGAAGAAAAAGCACAAGAAGTAATTGAGAAAAAAGAAAAAAGAGAAGATTACATAGTAAAAAATAAAGATAGTATAGTAAGTTATTTACAAAATATCGTTATCGCTATGGGATATGCTGATGCTACTGTAGATTTTACAGAAGATGGAAACAGACACTTTACTTTAAATATAAAAACAGAAGAAAATACTAGTTTAATAATTGGAAAACGTGGAGTAACTCTTAATAGTTTGCAATTTTTAGTAAATAATTATGCTAAAAAATTCAGTTCTCATTTCTTCAGAATAGAAGTAGATTGTGATGATTATAGAGAAAGTCGTAAAAAAACTTTAGAAGAATTAGCGTTAAACTTAGCTAAAAAATCTAAAAAAATAGGAAAACCAGTAGAATTAGAGCCTATGACAAGTGTTGAACGTAAAATTATTCACAATGCTCTAACAGGTATAAAAAATGTTGAAACAGAATCTCGTGGTGAAGAACCATATAGATATTTAGTTATTACAGCAAAATAGGAGAAAAGATGAAAAAATCTATACTTATTGTGGACGATAGTTCTTATTATAGAAGTCGTGGAGCAGAAATAGTAGAACGTGCAGGGTATAACTATTATTTTGCGGAAGATGGAAAAAAAGCTCTTCAAATGTATAGCAAAATTAGACCGGACTATGTAACAATGGATATTTGTATGCCTATTATGGATGGTCTAGAGGCGACAAAAGCTATTTGTACGAAGTTTCCAAAGGCTAAAATATTAATTTGCAGTAGTGTAGGTCATGTTCCTGTCTATCGTCGACAAGCTTTTGCTAATGGTGCTTGTGGAATACTTCCAAAGAGTTATGATTTAGATGACTTAGAGCAAGCTATTGAAGAAGCTGATATGATAAAATAAAAAAGAGTATCGAGAGTAAATTCTTTCGATACTTTTTATATTCCAACAAAGGAGAAAGGCTCATCTAAAGATGAGCCGTATATCATGAAAAAAATATATTAATAAGTGTTGTTATGTTTATAATTATATAGTAATAACTTAAGATAAAGTTAAAGTTATAATTAAAGTTAAGTTAAAATTATAAATATAAAAACAAAGAAAAAAAAACACTTATAAAAAGGAGAAAAGCTTGCAAAGTAGCAAGCTTAAATCATGAAAAAAATATTATTAACTATTTATAAGTATATATTACCTACTTTATATAAAGTTAAAGAATTAGTTAAAATTTACTTAAATCACCAAGAAAAACAAATTATATAACTTTTTAACTTTTGGTACTTTAAAGTTGATTTGAACTTAATAGTTAAACATATACTTTTCTCAAGAAAAATATAGAAAAGTAGTGTATAATAAAAAAGATATAGAATTTATAAAGAAAACACAGAAAAAGTTTAAAGAAAAATATAGAAAAAAAGGAGAAAAATCATGAGTGAAACAATTTGTGCTATATCGACAGCTCTTGGAGAGGGTGCGATTGGGATTGTAAGGCTTAGTGGAGATGAAGCATTTAGTATTGCTGATAAAATAGTTCGTCTACCAAAAGGAAGAACAGTAGAAAGTTTACCAACGCATACGATAAATTATGCAAATATAATAGATCCAAAAACAGAAGAAAAAATAGAAGAAATTATGCTTGTAAAAATGGTTGGGCCACGAACATATACGACAGAAGATGTTGTTGAAATAAATTGTCACGGTGGAATTATAACTATTCAAAAAGTACTAGCTCTTTGTTTAGAATATGGTGCACGTATGGCAGAACCAGGAGAATTTACAAAAAGAGCATTTTTAAACGGACGTATAGATTTAACACAAGCAGAGGCTGTTATAGATTTTATTAAGAGTAAAACAGATGAAGCGAGTCAAATTGCTAATAATCAAATGCAAGGCCGCTTATCAACACTTATAAAACGTCTTAGAGCAGAAATTTTAGACATACTGGCAGTTGTAGAGGTAAATATCGATTACCCTGAGTATGATGATTTAGAGATAGAAACAACAAAGACTATTTTAGAAAAATCAACAAGTATAAAAAATAGTTTAGAAGCTTTATTAGAAACATCAAAACAAGGAAAAATAATAAAAGAAGGAATAAACACAGCTATTATCGGTCGTCCTAACGTAGGAAAAAGTTCTTTATTAAACAACTTACTTCAAGAAAACAAAGCTATAGTAACAGATATAGCAGGTACAACGCGTGATGTTTTAGAAGAACATGTAAATATAAAAGGTGTGCCGATAAAACTAATAGATACTGCGGGTATTCGTGAAACAGAAGATGTAGTTGAAAAAATAGGTGTAGAAAGAAGTAAAGAAGCGTTAGAAAAAGCAGATTTAGTCTTATTCTTATTAAACAGCAGTGAAGAACTTACAGATGATGATAGAGAATTATTAAAATTAACAGAAGGAAAAACAACTATTATTATCCTAAATAAACTTGATTTAGAAACAAAAATAGATATAGAAGAAATAGAAAAATTAACATACAACCACCCTATTATAAAAACTTCAATGACCACGTACAAAGGAATAGATGAATTAGAAAAAAATATTAGAGATTTATTTTTCAAAGGAGTAGCTCGTCCAAAAGATGCGACATATTTATCAAATACACGTCAAATAAATCTAATTCAACAAGCATTAGTTAGTCTTAATGAAGCTATAAAAGCAGCGGAAATGGGACTTGAGGTGGATATGGTCTTAATAGATTATACAAATGCATTTAATCTACTAGGAGAAGTTATCGGAGAAAACTCTGGTGATGAATTAATCAACGAGTTATTCAGTAGATTCTGTTTAGGAAAATAAAATGTTTCGCGTGAAACAAAAATCATTTCACAAAGAAAAAGGAGTATAAAGATGAAATGTATTAGTTTTAATGTTAACGGCTTAAGAGCTATTGTTAATAAAAATTTTGAAGAAGACTTCAAAAAATTAGATGCTGACTTCTTTTGTTTGCAAGAAACAAAAATGCAAGAAGGTCAACTAGATTTGCAGTTTGATGGATATTATAGTTACTTTAATTATGCAGAGCGCAAGGGATATTCAGGAACTGCGATATATACAAAACACAAACCTTTAAATGTAAATTATGGTATAGGGATAGATGAGCATGATACAGAAGGTCGCGTAATAACATTAGAGTACGACAAATTCTTCTTTATTACAGTCTACACACCAAACTCAGGAAGTGAACTAAAAAGATTAGATTATCGTATGACGTGGGAAGAAGATTTTAAAAACTATTTACTAGAATTAAACAAAACAAAAGGTGTTGTTGTTTGTGGAGATTTAAACGTAGCACACACAGAAATAGATTTAAAAAACCCAAAATCAAACACAAAAAATGCTGGATTTACACCAGAAGAACGAGAAAAATTCACAAAACTACTTGATGCAGGTTTTATCGACACATTCAGATATTTCAATCCAGAATTAACAGGTGCATATTCTTGGTGGAGTTATCGTTTCAATGCTCGTAAAAACAACGCAGGATGGAGAATAGACTACTTTTTAACAAGTCGTGATTTAGAAAAATATCTAGTGAGTGCAAAAATTCATAACAGCATACTAGGAAGTGATCATTGTCCTGTAGAGGTTGTCTTGAATAAAGATTTATTATAAAATAAAAAGACTAGGGAGAATAATTTAGTATTCTCCCCTTCTCTATTATTAATTAAAAAAAAGTATTTAAGCAGAAGGATAAGTTATGTTAAGAAAAGCAAAAAGTACAGAATTAGATGAGATAATGCTAATTATAGAAGATGGTCGAGAATTTCTACGACAACAAGGGATAAATCAATGGCAACATGGTTCTCCGGATAAAGAAACAATAGAACAAGATATAAAAAATAAAACATCCTATGTTTATGAAATAGATAGAAATATAGTAGCGACAGCTATGATAACTAACTACGATAGAGATTATGAGAAATACCCCACTCTATGGTCTAAAAGTGATAACTATTTGGTAATTCATCGTATAGCGACGATAAAAAACAAACGAAATCAAGGGGTTGGTCGACAATTTTTGTCAGCTATAGTGGAGTTTGCTAAAAAAGAAAATATAGATTATATAAGAATAGACACACATAAAGATAATAAAATAATGAGAAAATTTTTAAGTAACTTTAGATTCGTTGAGTTAGGTGAAATAAAATTAACAATGAAAAATAATTTAGATGACAAAGAAAGAATAGCTTATGAAATTAAAGTATAACAAATTAAAAGTTTCATGTGAAACAAATAAAAAAGGAGAAAGAAGATGAAATTTTATTCATACGATTATTTACAAAGTAAATTACAACAAAACAATTTACTATCTTATATAATAATAGGCGTTCTAATAGTTATATTATGTATCACATTAATAAAATATTATAAAAACAGATAAGATACAAAATACAGAGAATTATCAATTATACTGGTCTTGAGTACGATACTAGCGACAGGTATAAGTATTAATGAGTACAAATCAAACGCAGTATCATCTAATCAATACAAAAGTTCTATTAATTTTATAGAAAAAATATCTAATGATTTGAATATCGATAAAACACACATATATATAAATAGTGAAGCATCAATAGAAAACTCGTTTGTAAAAGTAGATAATATTTACTATAGAGTCATAAGTAGTGGAAAGAAAGATGAGTACCTATTAGAAAAAATAGAATTAGTAGATCCAGTAATAGAAAAAGTGGAGGTAAATAAATAATGCAACTTTCATATATAGATATAGCAATAAAATTAGCTTTAGGATTATTATCATTAGTATTCGTAATAAATGTATCAGGAAAAGGTAACCTAGCTCCTGCATCAGCAAGTGATCAAATTCAAAACTATGTGCTAGGGGGAATAATAGGTGGTGTTATCTACAATCCAAGCATTTCAATTTTACAATTTATTAATATATTATTAATATGGGTTATATTAGTGTTAACTCAAAAATGGTTAAAAACCAATAACATGTTCTTGAAAAAAATGGTAGATGGAGAACCAACTACAGTAATAAAAAGAGGGAAAATAAACGTGGAGGCAACAAGAAAAAGTGGATTATCAGCGAATGACTTAGCGTTTAAACTCCGTAGCCAAGGTATATATAGTATAAAAAATGTAAAAAGAGCGGTAATAGAACAAAACGGTCAATTAATAGTGGTGTTAACTGGAGATGAAAATCCAAAATACCCTATAATTACAGATGGAAAAGTTCAAACCAATTCACTAGAATCTATGGATAAAACAGAAGAATGGCTAATGTCTACTTTAAAAGAAATGGGATACAAAGATATAAAAAATATCTTCTTGGCAGAATACGACAAAGGACAATTACATATAGTAGAATATTAATAGAACAATATTAAAGTAATAAAGTATATAATCAAATAAAAACATAAAATTTATTGATAAAATAAATTTTATGTTTTTATGTTTTTATTTGTCTGCATTAATGAAATCGTAAGAAGAATCTTCTGAAAACTTCTTAACTATATATGAACAACTAGCTTTAATTTTCTTGTTTTGTTGTTTCATATCTTCAACAAGAGTATTTAAAAGTTTACCAGCAACACCTTGCCCGCGTAGCGAAGAATCAACAAAAGTGTGATCAGCAACTACTACATCAGGGTTATCGGTAGGTGAATAAGTGATTTCTGCGATAACTTTGCCGTTTTCGTCGTGTTTAACAAAGCCATTTTCAGTTTTTGTAAATTCCATATTGAACCTCCTTGACATCATCTATATAGAGTTTTATTCTTTTCTAATATTATAACATATTATAAAATCTATGGTAAAGAACCCCCCCTCTTTTTTTTTTTTTTATTTCCACTCCCCTACTCTTTTATTAATTTTCCGCCTTTTTCAAATCTAATTTTAAAAAAAAACAATTTCCCCTCTGAAAAACAAACATTAAATATATAACGAAAATCATATCGATTAATTAAAATTAATTTATTAAAAATAACAATAAAAGACTACAACAAAAAACAAAGAGTTTAAAAAATAATTTTGATAGTGGTGTTAATAATTTCTTTTTCTGAAAAGCAAAGTGATAAATAACAATTAAAGAGTAAATAAAGATGTATAAACACCTTTAAAAAAGAGAATAAGCAAGATACAAACCTTTTTATAAAATCAACAAAAACAAACACAAAAATTAATTTATTTATTGTTAAAGGTTTCACGTGAAACATCACCCTCATTCACTTTGTTTTTTTAAAAATAAATAACCAAAAATTATTTTTTAATTAAAGTTTTAACCTTAATAATAATTTTAATTAATACCTATTTATTTTTATAAAAAATATTGTGCAAAACTCCCTTTTTTACTCTTAAAAAAATCAAGAGAAAAGAAAATGTGCAAGAAAAAAAGTATAAAAGAAAAATTTAATAGAATAATAATTAAGAATTTTCATTGTTTGTAGAAAGTTTGTGGTATAATTTTACTAAATGTAATTACGATAAAATAAAAAGCGGGTGAGAGTGTATGTATAAAATTATGATAGTTGAGGATGACGAGATTATATCAAATTCAATAGCGGGCTATTTAGAAAAATGGCAGTATAGCACATGTGAAGTGCAAAATTTTCAAAATGTAGTGCATGAATTTGTTGAATACTCTCCTGATTTGGTGCTTATGGATATTAACTTGCCTTATTTTGATGGGTATTACTTTTGCGAGGAAATAAGAAAAATTTCTAAAGTGCCTATTATTTTTATCTCTTCAGCGAACGATGATATGAATATAGTAATGGCGATGAATATCGGTGCAGATGATTTTATAGAAAAACCTTTCAAATTAGTAGTATTAAAAGCGAAAATAGAAGCGTTATTAAGACGTGTTTACAACTTTAATAGCGGAACGAATCTAATAGTATATAAAGATGTAATTTTCGATATGAGCCGAGATGAAATCAAATGTGGAGAAGAGTTGGCGGAACTAACAAAAAACGAGAGTAAAATATTAACTGTATTGTTAGAAAATCGCGAAAAAATAGTAAGTCGTGAAGAAATTATCAACGCTTTATGGCAAAGTGATAACTTTATAGATGAGAATACTTTATCTGTTAACGTTAATAGATTAAGAGCGAAATTGAAAAGTATAGGAGTAGATGAGTTTATAACGACTAAAAAAGGAAAAGGATACATAGTATAATGAAAATTTTAGCGAATTATTTAAAGAAAAACATAAAAGTCTATTTGCTATTTGTAAGCTTCATATTAGTCTTCTTTGTGATTTTTTATCTATATTCTTTGCCTTTTGAAGCGTTGTATTATGGTGGGAGTTTTTGTTTCATAATGGCCTTTCTAGCAACCATTGTAGACTTCTATAACTATAAAGATAGCTATAAAAAATTAAAATTTTTAGAAAATCATATACTAAATGATATGGAAGATTTACCACGAAGTTTAGATGTAAGGGTTGAATATTATCATAAAATTATAAGAAGATTACATGATGAAGTAGAAAAACTTAATCATCAAGCGTATAAAAAGAATACAGAGATAGAAGATTACTTTAGTATGTGGGTGCATCAAATTAAAACCCCAATAGCTGCGCTAAACTTTCTATTAGACAATGAAGAAGTAGATGTGAAAATAGTAAAACAAGAATTATTCAAAATAGAACGCTATGTAGAGATGGTACTGACGTACTTAAGGCTTGGTAGTGAGAGCTCGGACTATCTTATAGAAAGAACTAATTTGGGCGACGTAACTAAAGATAATATAAAAAAATATGCGCCATTATTTATTAATAAAAAGATAAAATTAAATTATGTTCCACATGAAACATTTGTTATTAGTGATAAAAAATGGCTAGGATTTGCATTTGAACAAATCTTAAGTAATGCGATTAAATACACAAAAACAGGTGGTGAGATAAGTATTTTCTTCAAAAAAAATAAACTTATTATAGAAGATAATGGTTTAGGAATAAGCGAAGAAGACTTACCACGTATTTTCGAAAAAGGTTTTACAGGATTTAATGGAAGATATGAAAAAAAATCTAGCGGACTTGGATTATACCTTTGTAAAAAGACGTTAGATAATCTAGGGCATAAAATAATAATTACCTCGAAGGTTAATATTGGAACTAAAGTAGAGATAATATTTCCAGAAGAAGACAAATTTAGGGAGTAATATATAGTAGGAATTAAAAAAGTAGGATAACAAATGAGTCTGCAATCTTACAAAAGTGTAAGATTACAGGCTTTTTTGTAAGGAAAATCGATAGAACGACAAAAAAATATAAGATACAATATAGTTGTAACAAAGAAATAATAGATCGATTAAACAAGAAGAAATATTTAATCGGTTAGGATGAAAAGAGGAGATTAACAATGTTATTAGAAGTAAACAACGTAAGAAAAGTATACACAACAAGATTAAGTACACAAAGTACAGAGGCGTTAAAAAATGTAAATTTCGCTGTTGATAACAATGAATATGTAGCAATTATGGGTGAAAGTGGAAGTGGGAAAACTACACTATTAAATATTTTAGCGACATTTGATAAAGCAACAAGTGGAAATGTTCTATTAAAAGGTCAAGACCTTAGCAAACTAAAAGATAAAGATTTAGCTGATTTTCGTCGAGATAATCTAGGATTTGTTTTCCAAGATTTTAACTTACTTGATAATTTTTCAGTAAAAGATAATATACTACTACCGCTGGTTTTAGCGAATAAAAACTATAAAGATATGGAACAACGATTAGAAAAAGTAATAAAACCACTTGGAATAGAAAAACTTATCAATAAATATCCTTATGAAATATCAGGAGGACAAAAACAACGTGTGGCAGTTGCTCGTGCAATTATAACAAATCCAGCGATAATCTTAGCGGATGAGCCAACAGGAGCGCTAGATTCAAAATCTACAGACCAACTTCTAGAAGTCTTCGATAGATTAAATGAAGCAGGGCAAACACTTATAATGGTGACGCACTCTGTAAAAACAGCAGCTCGTGCTAAAAGAGTATTATTTATAAAAGATGGTGTTGTTTTCCATGAAATCAGAAAAGGAAATTCAACTAATAACGAAATGTTCCAAAAAATTAATGACACACTAACATTAATGCAGGCAGGTGAGTAACATGAATTTATTTTATAGCAAGTTTGCTTTAAACAACTTAGTAAAAAATAAACGTTTTATACTACCGTATATTTTATCGGCGATTTTCACTATTGCATCATTTTATATACTAACATCACTATCATTAGGGAAAAATCTGGATAAGTTACCTCAAGGTATAAGCGCAACGAAACAAGTTCTCGGGTTTGGGGTTATAGTTATCGCGATATTTTCAGCGATATTCCTGTTTTACACTTATAGTTTCCTAATTAAACGTCGTGTTCGAGAGTTTGGATTATATTCTGTATTAGGTATGACAAAAAAACAAATAGCACGTATTTTAATATTAGAAACTATTTTTATCGCGGTGATAACATTAGTGTTTGGACTTGCGTTCGGTCTGTTATTCGATAAACTAATGCTTTTAGTATTGTTAAAATTATTTACCGCAGGAGTAAGTTTTGGTTTTGTAATAACACCAATCGCAGTATTTTTAACAATCTTATTATTCGGAGGAATTTTCTTCTTATTACTAATCTACACAGTAATAAAGATTTCTCGTCTAAAAATAGTAGCACTTCTTAAAGAAGAAAATAATGGAGAACGTGAACCTAAAGCACGTTTTATTCTAGCTATCTTAGGATTAGGATTAACAGGATATGGGTATTATTTAGCTCAAACTATTCAAAATCCAATAAAAGCTATAACAATGTTTTTCATTGCAGTTTTAGCGGTGATATTTGGGACATATTTAATATTTATGGCGGTAAGTATAACTGTTCTAAAATTGATGAAAAACAACAAGACTTTTTATTATAAACCAAAGAACTTTATTAGTGTTTCAGGACTTTTATACAGAATGAAACGAAATGCTGTAGGGCTTGCTAATATTTGTATACTATCAACGATGGTTCTTGTAACTATGGGAACAACATCAGCTCTTTATGCAGGTAGTGAAGAAGCATATAATACACGCTTCCCAAGAGATATAATAGTAAACGGTTATCGTTCAACAGAAGGTAAGTTGACGGAAATAGAAAAAAATGTAAAAAAAGCCACTCAAGATGCGGGAGTAGAAGCAAAAGATTTAGTATCATATAATATGTTGAATGTAGTAGGGCGTCTAAATGGAACAGAAATTAGTTACGAAACAGGGAATGTCGGTTCATTAGATAAACTAAGAACTGTTGTTGTTATTGAATTAAAGGACTACAATAAAGTATCAAAAGAGCAAAAAACTTTAAACACAGGAGAAACTTTATTATTTATCGACAAAAAAGGAAAATATGAAGCAAATGAAATTACAGTACAAGGTGTAAATTTAAAAATAAAAGAAAAATTAACAGATTTCCCAGGTGCTTTAGGTACAGCCGCAGCCAATGCTTTTGATACATATTATGTAGTGGTAAAAGATAATACTGACGTTAAGAAAATAGAATCAGCTCTGAAGAAAAAACTGAATATGTCAGATGAAGAAGGCGAAGTCTACAATTATGTAGGTTTTAACATAAGCGATAAAACAAAAGAAGCGAAAGTAATAGAAAACTTTAAACAACTAGAAAAAGAAGGAAATATAAACATAGAAGGAAAAGCAGAAAATGAAACGAATTTTAAAGGTTTCTACGCATCATTCCTGTTTATAGGTGTGTTTATAAGTATGATTTTTGTAGTTTCTCAAGTAGTAATAATGTACTACAAACAAATATCTGAAGGATATGAAGATAAAGATAAATTTGGGATTATGCGTAAAGTGGGGTTAACCGACAGACAAATCAAACAAAGTATAAGAAGTCAGGTATTGATGATCTTCTTTGCCCCACTAGCAATAGCAACACTTCACACGGTAGTGGCATATCCGTTTATCGAAAAAATACTAAAATTATTCCTAGCAACAGATAATAATGTTTTCTTAATAGCTTTAGCTGTAACAATAGCGGTCTTTGCGGTATTCTATCTAATAGTATATCTAATCACATCAAGAATATATTATAGAATTATAAAAGAATAGCACGACGGTTAAGAGATAGCTTGGCTAAAGATTTCCTACAAAACAAAAGTGAAATGTTAGCCAGCAAACTAAAAAAACAAATCTAGATAAAAGGAAAATTGATTATAAAAAGTACACATGGTATAATTACTGTGTGTATTTTTTAGTAAAAAACATATAAGAATAAAGGAAATAAAAGAAAATTATAAAGCTGTTATTTAAGAGGTGTATATGGAAAGGTATGAATTTGTAGCGACAACAACAAATAAAGAGAAGATGATTACTGTTGTTTTTTCTGTGGTAATGGTATTTTTTTTGGTAGGACTAGCACTAGTTTCATATTACTTTGAACTAGATAACTATATTAAACCATATTCATTATTTAAATCTTTAACAATAGTATTAATCCTTGGAGGTTGTTTTCTTTTAGCGAGAAAACTACAAGAACTCTTTTCAAAAAAGTATGTTGTAGAGTTAGATGGCAATAATATTAGAATCTGGGGTAATGATAAGGAAATTATGTCTGGAACAGTTATATTTTGTGAGATAGATTATAACAAACAAAAAGTAGGGGATAAAGCCTTACGAGTCGATATATATACCCACACAGATAAAATAAAATTTCGGGCTAGATCTAAGCATGTTAGAACGATTGAAGGGGAGTATACATGGAATCCTCTAGGAACAGGAGAAGTATCAGATATAGAAAGTTTATTGGCTTTAGGAAGAAAATTGAAGGATATTACTTAAGGAAAGAATGCAAATTTCTCACTTGAAGACAGATTGATCTATAGAAAAAAGAAATTAGAAATATAGAATAGATAAATATTTAGAAAGAAGAAGTGTTATGTTAAACTTAAGCAAGTTATCTAAAAAGTACAGAATAAAAAATATGGGAGAAGAAGACGTCGCAATTATATTAAATTTGCAACAAGGGAACCCTCTGTATTTTGAATATTGTCCGCCTAAACCTAGTGTAGAGACCGTTCTTAGTGATTTAAAAGAATTGCCAGAGGGGAAGAGTTTTAAAGATAAGTTTTATATAGGTTTTTTTTATGATGATAACTTAGTAGCAATTATGGATTTTATTATCGCTTTTCCGCAAGAAGATACCATTTATATAGGTTTGTTTATGGTCGATATTAAAGAGTCTAAAAAAGGTGTAGGGAGCAAGATAATAGAGGAAAGTTTAGTTGCGTTTAAGAAAGAAGGGTATAAAAAAGTAAGGCTTGCGTATATGAAAGGAAATTTTCAAAGCAGAAGCTTTTGGAGGAAATGTGGATTTGTTGAGACGGGAATAGAAAAAGAAAATAAACGAGGAATAGTCGTAGTTTTAGAAAAAATATTGTGATAATAAATGATAGTTCGAAGAGGAAGAACTATTGGAAAATAATCATCAGAATGAAGAAACATTAGTTAATTTGAAATTTAAAAAATTAGATTAGATGGTAAAAGAATACAATTCTTTTGGTAAGGATGTTTGTGTCGCAAAGCAGTTTTGTTATTTTGAGGAATGTGTAGACTATGTAAGTCAACTTGAGCAAGAGGGTGTTATTATAAAGACCAAGGGTAAAGAATATAACATATCTTATTTAATAGATATCATGGTGAATGATGGACCAGAATACGCTTTGGTTATAGGTTTCTTTAATCCTTATGACGAAACAGCCACATATGAAATGGGGGTGTGCGTTAGAGGAAGACCGTTATTAAAGAAAAGATATAAATCCAGATTTCATTGGCTAGCATCTAGATTAAAAGAATATAAATATAGCAAGTAACCATTTTAAATGTTAAAACAAAAATTACAAAGTGAGTATTTTTCGAATAAAGAAGTAATAGGGTTGTTGAGAGAGAATAATAGTATGAAATAGATTATTTAAAAGGAGACAAAAGATTGATAGAAAAAAGACCAGAGTTTGAAAAAATTACATCGTTTGATGAATTTAATAAATATTATTGGTATCGTGAAGAAATTTCGCAGATATGCAAGTCATTAGGATTGGAATATAGAGGTACAAAGCAAGAACTAAATTATATTATTGAGCAGTATTTCAAAGGAAATTTAATTAAAAAATCATTAATAAAAACTACAAAAAAACAAGTGGAAAATATTACTTTGGATACGCCATTACTTGAATGTGGTTTTTCCTTCAATGCAAAGTTTAGGGAATACTTCTCCACTTTAACAGGAATCTCACCGTTTAAATTTACTGCTGATATGGCTACCGCTTGGAGAAAAGTAAAAAGCGAGAAAAATATAAAATTTACAATAGAAGATTTGCTAAAAGTTTATTATGGCAAATCGGATTATGCAAAATATGATAATTCTGTTTGTCAATGGAATCAATTTTTAAAGGATTTTTGTGCAGATGAAAATAGTAGAAACTATTCGAATAAATTAAAAGTAGCGTCTATTCTTTGGAAAGAAGTTAGAAACTCAGAAAAGAAAAAAATCTATTCAAAGAATCTTTTAACAGAATATTCATATAAACTAGAAGAGTATCGTAAGTAGATTGGCACTTATTTATTAGTTAATAATTCAATAATAACTAAGATAGAAACTGTAAATCTTATACTTAGTTATTTTTTTTGCTCAAATCAAAAAAATAGAAAAAATAAAAAAAAAGAAAAAACATGTTGACTATAACGCAACGTAATAGTATATACTTATAATTGTTAGGAGGAGATTGAATGTATTTGATTAAAAAAGTTAGCGAATTAAGCGGTGTATCGGTGCGCACTTTACACCATTATGATGAAATTGGTTTGCTATCTCCCCAAAAAAAAGAAAATGGATATAGATATTATTCTGAAGAAGATATTTCATTTTTACAAATGATATTGTTCTATAAGTACTTGGGGTTTCCTTTAAAGAAAATAAAAGAATTGTTAAAAAAAGAAGATAGTGAAGTATTATATCATCTGAGAAAACAACTTGATTTAATGCAAAAAGAAAAACAAAAACTCTTAACTTTATTAAAAACATTGGAGAAAACAATAGAGTCACAAGAAAGGAGAATTACTATGTCAGCAAAAGAAAAATTTAGTGGGTTCAGATATCAAGATAACGAAAAATATAAACAAGCTGCAATTGATATGTATGGGAAAGAAGTCATAGAAGAAGCTATTGAAAAACAAAAAGGAAAAGAACAAGAAATAGCAGATGGTTTCAATGAAATATTCTTTGCTTTTTCTGAAAACATATCAAAAGAAATAAGTGCTACATCTAAAGAAAATATAGATTTAGCAGAAAAACTTCATAAACATCTTTGTAAATATGCTTTTGATTGCCCAATAGATGTATTTTCAAGTATTGGACATGGATATGTTCAAAATATAGAATTTAAAAACAACCTAGATAAATTTGGTGAGGGAACAGCGCAATATGTATGTGATGCTATTCAACAATATGTAAAGCAAGAAAAAGGTGAAAAATAGAATTTAACTCATCGAAAAAACAGTAAATCAAATTGGTTTGCTGTTTTTTATATTAATGGCTTTAACCAGTTGAAGAGGCGAAGCCTCCGAAACAAAAAATCACCGGATATGTGTGTGTGAGAAAAAAGTTAAATAAGTAAAAAAAACATCCTTTCTTGATAAGAAAAGAGTAGTTCAAGCTCTATAGGAAAGGATGTTTTTCATATGCAAATAAACATAAAAGTTTACTTTATACAAAATGGTTATATAAATACCATTTTGTATTTATACCTAAGTATAGACGAAAAATAGAATATAATCAATATAAATGAAAGTATATCTCAGAATTTATATATATTTTGAAATAATTAGTTAGACTTTATTTTTTATGCTTTTTCTCCAGCCATTTTACGATTAAAAGTGATAATGGCAAAAACAAAAATAATGCCTGTATAACCCATTACAATACCTAAGTGAGGGAGAATGTTACTGAAATCACCATTTAAACTTAACTTTATTGCCTCTACACTATGATAAAACGGTAAGATGTTGGTTATAGCTTTGAATGCACCACCTATCAAATCAATAGGAATAAAAACTCCAGATAACCAACCTGCAATATTCGTTAATAATGCTCCACAAACACCACCGACAGCTTTTTCATTCAAAAGGCTACCAAAAAACAAACCAGTACCAATAAATAACAATGAAGTCAAAGCTGTTATAATAATAGCAAGAATGATATTGACATTAATATCAAGACCAAAGATCCCGGCTACCAATAAGGTTATTGAAGCTTGGACAATAGTCATAATTATCATAGGAAAAGTATAACCTAAAATAAAATCTGTTGCAGTCATAGGGGATGTAAATAAACGAGTTAGAAAAGATGATGTGCGGTCTTTTGATAACAACATACCAGCAAATAATGCCATAAATACACTGCCGAACATTGCTAAACCTGGTGCAAGGTTTTTTATTTGAAACATTGTATTTTTTGCTTCAGGCGGAATAGCAGAATTGATAATAGACAACAAGGCTAACAAAACTAGAGGAAAGCCAAGGCTAAAAAAAAGATTAATAGGATCGCGTAAAATCTCTTTTATATTACGTTTTGAAAATAGAAATATTCTCATAATACACCTCCTGAAAGTACAACAAAGGCATCTTCTAATTTAGAAGTTCCCGTCTGTGCAGTTAACTCTGCTACTGTTCCTACAGCTGTTAACTGACCTTTTGTCATTATTCCTACACGGTCCGATAAATTTTCAACTTCATCCATATAATGAGTTGTAAGAATTATCGTAACTTTTCCTTTTAACGATTTGATAGAAGCCCACAATTCACGACGAGCCAAGACATCAAGACCAAGGGTAGGTTCATCTAAAAATAAAATTTGAGGTTCTGAAATTAGAGCCATAGCAATAGAAAGACGACGTTGCATTCCTCCTGATAAATTTTTTGCTTTTTTATTCAATTCTTGTTCTAATCCAAATTTACACGCTATTTCATGAGCGTTCTTATTTGCTGTTTTGCTATCTTGTCCATATATTCCAGCAATGAGTTTTAAATTTTCTAATACTGATAAATTTGCGGCTACCGCTGTTTCTTGTGGAGAAATATTGATTTTTTTCTTTATTGTATGAGGATTTGAGGTGATGCTATCACTAAGAAGATATGCATCACCGCTTGTGGGTTTTATTAAACAAGACAACATTTTTATTGTTGTGGTTTTTCCTGCACCATTTCCACCAAGTAGGGCGAATAACTCTCCTTGCTTAATTGTTAAATTAAGATTGTCTACAGCGACTGTATTTTCATATTTTTTTGTAAGATTTTCGATAGTGATAGCGTTCATTAGTTATCCCTCTTTTCTTCGTCTTGATTGAAAATAGTCTCCATCAAATGTGCGAACATATTTTTAGGTGGGATTGCGATACCTTTATTTATATCGGCAAGAACGATTAAAGTATCTCCTGGGTTTATATTGAAGATGTCGCGAGCTTCTTTAGGTATAACAAACTGCCCTTTTTCCCCCACTTTAACAGTCCAAGCATATTTACCTTCTGGATGTTTCATGTTAGGACCTCCTTTTAAGTATGATTTGTATAACTAGTATAACATAATTTTATTTTATCGTCAAAATTTTCTGTAATAAAAACAGGAATATTCGACCAGTTTATACATTTATAGAATATAGAAAAAGCTGTATGAAGTATAGCTATAAAATCAAGGTGAAATATGGTATAATAAGAAAATAATTTGAAGATAAAAACGCAATATATATTTTTTAATGTATTAGAACTGGTAGGTAGCCCAGTCGTCTAAATTATTTTATTTAGGTAAGTAACCTTCCCCTCCGGGTTGTCCATTCTTCAATAAAGTATTAAGGAGGGTTCTGTTATGGAAAAAATAGCAGGCAAATTAACGGTTTTTTTTGATAATCCATTTTGGGTAGGTGTTTTTGAATGTGTAGAAAAAAATAAGTTATCAGTATGTAGAGTAGTATTTGGTGCAGAACCAAAGGATTATGAAGTATATGATTTTATTTTAAAAAATTATAAAAATTTAAAGTTTGGTTCAAGCCTAGAAGTTAAGGTTAAAAAAATAAAGAACAATCCTAAAAGATTGCAAAGAGAAGTAAAAAAACAAAGTAAACAAGTAGGGATAGGAACAAAATCTCAGTTAGCATTACAGAAACAAAGAGAAGAAATGAAATTGGAAAGAAAAACCGAAAGTAAGAAAATAAGAGAGTTGGAAATCCAAAGAAAATTTGAATTAAAACAAGAGAAACGCAGACAGAAACATAGAGGAAAATAATAAGGTATTTTCCCAAAAAGGATCATCCCAAACCACTAAAACAGTAAACCACAATGGTTTTCTGTTTTTTTCTTACTCAATTTCCAAAATAAAGAGTCTATGAATCAAAAAAGGTATTTGACAAAACGATTCCTGATTAGAAGTAAAAGATAATAAGGCGTTCTTGGGTGTTTTAGGTGTGTTAATTGCGGTTTTTGAAATAGTGTATTTAATCATTTCAAAAGAATTATAAAGGAATAGTAAGGTTGGTTAGTAATAGATTGGGTAAATAAATTCATGTTAAAACAAAAAAGAAAAAACTAAATCAACTATCAAAAGAGAACAAATCTAAGTAAATGAAAAATTGATTCAAAAAAATACACATGGTATAATTACTGTGAGTATTTTTTAGTAAAAAACATATAAAAATAAAGGAGATAAAGGTAATTATAAGATAATTATTCAGATATTATATGAAAAAATATGAATTTACAGCAACAACAGCAAAATCAGATATTATCATTGGTTTAATTTTTCCTGTGGTAATAATGATTCCTATATTGGCAACACAATTAGCTATCTTTTATTTAAAACTTAATAATTTAGTTAAAGCATATCCAATATTTCTTTTTTTACTAGTATTAGTATTTTTTGGGGGAGGGTTTCTTCTAATAAGAAAAATACAAGAGAGATTGGTAAAAGATTATATTGTAGAACTTTATGGTAAAAATATTAGAGTTTTGGGAAATGACGAGGAAATTATATCGGGAGTAGTTTCGTTTTGCGAAATCAAGAATAAAAAATATAACGTAGGGGGGAGAGCGTTAAGTGTAGATATATATACTGATACAGATGAAATAAAATTTCGAACTAGATGCAAGGAATATAAAAAAATCACAGGCGTTTCTACTAGGAATCCTTTTGGAACAAGTGAACTATCAGATTTAGAAACTTTATTATCCTTAGGAAGAAAAATACAAAACATTACAGAAGAATAGTTGAATCAAGTGGAATTGTTAAACTAAGGAAGGATAGGCTAAACGGTCAAAAAGGAGAGGTATTATGCAAAATATAAATCCAAAAATACAAGACAAAATAAATAAAATTATTTATTTGCAAGATGAAATAAAAAAGTGGGAAGAAAAAGACGAATTTGGAATCGAAAATCTTATGAAAAATTTTGAGAAAATGACGAGAAAAGAAGGATCAGTTTTTTATACAAAATATTTCACTGATGAGGAATTTGCAAATATCCTTTTGGCTATAGCAAGAAAATACCCTGACAACAAAAGTATAATAAAAGATATAATAACAGCATTAGGTATGATGATAACAAGATATAACTTAAACGAAATAGAAGAATGTATACTCTTATGCTTGAGTATTCTTCACAAAAAGGTATATCAGCATATGTGTCGATATATTTATCATCTTTAACAGGATTTGAAAAGCATCCTAACCAATGGGAATATTATATGAGTATGAGAAAAATGACACCAAAGAAAATAGCACAGCAGAAATTAGTTGGAATTATAGAGCAAAATATTAATAACATCCCAGAGCAATATAAAGGTGAAATTATTCATTTTCTAAAAGAACGACATGATGCTGCTAATAATGACTTTGGAAAGAAAATGTATTTAGAAATGATAGAAAAAATAAAGTAGAGTTTTTGTTAATGGAAATTAATGATTTAATTAGTTTATTATTTTAGATGAAACTTAAAACAATAAATGGGAACAATATTAACAAACATCTAGAAGGAAAAATTTTGATTTGTAGGGGGAAAATTAATATGGATGAATTAGAGTTAATAATTAAAAAAATAGAAGATAATATAGATAGTGATGATTTTGAAATGATTATGATTGAATGTATAGATGATATTAAAAGTAATTATAATCAATTAGATTCGGTTCAACCATTACTTCAACTAGTGGAAAGAAACCCGCTTACTTACTTCGGAAGCCCAGGAGAGATAGTGCATTTTGTTGAGACATTTTATAAAAAAGGATACGAAGAAAAACTTATTTCTTCACTAAAAAGAATGCCAACAGTACATACTATTTGGATGTTGCACCGTATAATAAATGGAACGGATAACCCAGAATATTATTTAAATTTGTTGAAGCAAATTTCTGAAAATAAATATTATGATAAAGAGATTAGAGAAGAAGCGGCACATTTTTTATCTATGCATTAAACCATTGGTTTTATAATAGAATATAGTAATTCAAAAAACAGTAATTTAAATAAGGTACTGTTTTTTTTCTTTTTATGCAGTATTCAGGGGATTTTAAACCATGTTGGAAAAACCAGCAGTAGAAAAAACCATCTTAAAAATGGTATAATAATATTGAGATTTTTTATTAAAAACACAAGATTTGAAAGGATATATCATGAAGGAGAACAAAATAAAGTTTCGTAGTATTTTTTACAGATATATACTATTCATAGTGTTGCTTGCTATAACGGTTTTATACGTGTTATCCGATGGAGTAAAAGGAAGTATAAACTTTTTTGATGGTACATTAATTATAGAGAAAGAAAGCTTAAAGTACGCTGGAATTGTAATTTTTATTGCTTCTGTTACAATATTCTCTTTTGTAAATTGGAAATTTTACATCTGTAAGAAAGGAGTTTATTTAAGAAAAATTGATTTGTTTATACCTTGGGATGAAATAGATTCAGTTAGTCATATTTGGCTTAATCAATGGGATCAGGTAACAGTTAGTAAGTTTTTTTGTTATAATCGTAAAACACTTGTGATATATAGAAAAAAATACAAACCAATTTGTATTTATAATATTTCTTTATTTGCGTTGTATGCTGCAAAGTTTTACTATCCTAAACTTAAAACTAATATAGTATCAGCAACTATAGTTACTAGTTTTAATGTCATTTTGAACGCTTTGATATTTTATGAACTTTGGTTTAATGATTTGAAAGATTTACAATTTAATGTTTTTATTATTTGGCTTAGTATGTACGCAATAAAATCATTGGTATTGCCACTAGTAATAGTTAAACATCAGAATAAATTATACGGAGAATATTTATCACATGATATAATATACAAGAACAACACTTCAAATGTGATTCATTTGTAAAATTGCGAGAAAAGGCTTGTGAAGCAGGCTGTGGTCTATGTAATATAAATATATCAAAAATAAAAGATTTAAACAAAATGGATTGTTATTTTTTACTATTCAAAAAAGAATAGGAGAAATATACAGAAAAAATAAAGGGATAGAGAAAATAATCAAGAGGGGTTACCAGATTAAAAAAATAGGGATTCTGCATAGGCAAAGAGAGTTATAAAATCAACTGGAAAAATGATACAATAGTTATAATATTGAGTGAAAAAATTAGAGTTTGAGGGTGGGGATGAAAATGTCTGTAACAATCTTTGTTCATTTGAACGAATTGGAAAACAATAATTTTGATATTAGGAGATTTAATAAAGACATTGAAATAAAGTATCCAGGTACTAGTTTTGAAGTAAATAATTCTGCGTTATTTTATGATCTTTGCTGGGAAAACTATTCAGAGAAATATCAATTCGAATTAAGAATGGAGAAAAAGCGTTGTACGTTTGCGATAGAGTACTTTAATTCAGTTGAAGGAATTTATGAGCATGCACAGTTTATTATGTGGCTAGCAACTTTTTTTGAAAGTGAAAAAGAAGTGATATTATTTTATGAAATTGACTGCAATCGATTGGTGTTATCCTGTGATAAAACGACGGATGATATTGTACAATGGTTACAAGGTCTCTTCAAATAAATCATAGTTCAACAGCATAAAAAGAGGTTATTTTGATAATTGTATAGGAAAATTATCAAAAAAAAATATAGAACCAACACGTGTGAAAGAAAAAAGAATTAGAGTTACAAGGCTAAGAAAACAGGTGTGATATTAAGTAAGAAATTAGAAGTTATGGGAGGGTGAAATATGGTTAAAAAGAAAAGAGTTACTTTACCGAAAGACTTTGGAGAACTTGTTAAAGCTGGAGATATAGAAAAACTTAAGGCTGTTTATGAAAAATGTGAGCTTTATGCACATGACGCGCGTTGTGAGAGAAATACAGCTCTTCATTATAGTAATGTTCCTGATGAGTTTGTTCGTTGGCTCACAGAACAAGGTTTAGATGTTAATGTTGAGAATTATTACGGACGAAGCCCTTTAGATAGGCCGCTGCTTTGGGGGATAATACTGTAAAATTGTTATTTGAGTTAGGGGCTGATGTCGAACGAGTTGATAGATACGGAAATAGTCCGTTGCATACCGCTGCAAGCTTTTTTCACCCGAATACAGTTCGATTTTTAGTGGAAAAAGGAGCAAATGTTTACTTGAAAAATGATATGGATCAAACACCGCTTGCTTCTTGTCTAGCTGTTTGTAGTAATTTAAATATTCCTGAAGTTGCTGAAATTGCGGATATATTATTGCAGGCAGGTGATAAAGTTACGTTAGATATGATAGAAAGTGTTAGAAGCGATATAAAGATGTTATTGCAAGAAAATAGAGGACTAAAAGAGGAGAAGAAGCAATTAGATCAATATAAAACTAAGGGTAAATATGGAGTAAAATAAATTAGAATTTTTTGTACACATAAGAGGAGAAACAAGTGGAAGATAATGCATGCAGAATAATAAAAATAAATAAAGAAGCCTTATTTGAATTTATATATGAAAACTTCATAAATCAAGAAGAAAAGCTACTTGATTTAGAGACAAATGTTGGTGTCAACAATCATTTTGATATAAATTGGGATACAGGGGAATTTATATTTATAGCACATAATGGGGCAGATGCAGAGGAGAATATTATTTCATTTCCTAAGGATATAGATATCAAAAAGGTTATGGATAGATTGCCTGAAACAACGGATTCTGTTTTGAATTCAACTAAGAATTATAAAGAATTAACTTTTGATGAATTAAGAAGTTTAAGTAATGATTAAATTTACAAGAGAATAAAAATAAATTAGTCAATTATCAATATTAGAGTTAAAAATTTTAAAAGAGTTTTTTAAATTTTTTTGTACGGAAGAAACTGATAAAATTAAAGGAAAAATTATGAAATTAGATTTTTTACAAGATGAACCAAAACTTATTTTGACATATCCTCACAAGACTAAATTTAATATGATAAGCTATTTTTCTATAGTATCTCTATTTTTTGTGGTTATATTGTTGAAATATTTAAAAAATTATAGAACTGATTTTACAGATAACATTATTATAGTAATGGTGTTGATTTACATTCCAATTCTTATTTATTTTATGGGATATTATCTCTTCATAAATGGAGTGAAATTAGAAATCTATGAAAATAATGTTGTTAAATATTATACTTACGGAAGTAGAGGGAATAGTGTATTACATTATAAATTTAAACTCGAAGATATAGAACAAATAAAAATTAAAAAACACCCGTTTAGTTGTATGAAGATGATTATTAAAATCAGAAATCCTATTTTTTGTGGTTTGCATGAGAAAAAACTAAACAAACTAATGAATGTTAGTATCATCACAGATAGAAAAAAATCAGAAATTTTTATACAACAGGTGGAGCAATTTCAGAGGAAATAAATCAAGTGTACAGCTAGATGGTGAGATTATTATCTGATAAATTCCAGTTTGTCTAACTTAAACAACTAGATACAAGTTATAACATAGTAACTAATGTAATAGTAAATCAAAAAGGGTTACTGTTTTTATTGCTCAAAAACGGATGAAAAGTTGAATAAATCGAAAGTATTATACAAAAATAGAGGGCGAAGATAGAGGGAGTAAGTTAGAACTGAAAAACAAATAAAAAATAATATAATATTATAAGTATTTAGTGAAATAAATTAGAAGTAGAGGAGATAATATATGTTATTTGAAGATATTATGATGGAACATGATGAAAAGGAAATTATGAGACTTTGTAAAAAACTAAATAGAAGCTGTTCATTTACAAAAAATTCCGATATGGCCACTCTGTGTGAACTTGCGTATTGGTTATATGTTTTCAACGATAAGGAGAACGCATTAAAAGTATGTGAATACACCAATATTGATATACCGATAACAATTAACTATAATATCTGGGAGTTTATTCTTTTTATTTGGGGATTAGAAGCACATATCTATGACGAATATGGAAGAATGGATGATAAAAATTTTAGGATATCACAAATAAAAAAGGTCAGATCAACACCTAAAAATAAAGATGAGACAGAAGAGTCTACTTGGAAATTTTCTTAAAAAATTATGAACAGAGTAAGTTTTGAATCTGCGTGTATGATTAAAAATATAGAACAAGATTCAGTTAAAGATGATATAAAAAAAGGAAATAAGTATCGTCTTTTAGCGTTGTATAATATGATTGGATATGGAGTAACTGGATTTTACCCGGATTTAGAAAAAAACAAAGATAAGTTGAACAGCAAAATCAATGAATATATTATGTGCTTAAGAGAAAATTAATAATTTGTCTAAAAACAGTAAATCAAAAAGGTTTACTGTTTTTTTATTTCTCAAAAAAGGGTACAATGTAGAATAAGACGAAAAGCATTAGACTGTGTAGAGAAGCTACATGGAAATAGAGGATAAACATAGGTAGAGTGGCACAGGCTAGACATATAAAATAGGTTTTAAATATGGTATAATATCATAAAAGATTTATCAAGGAAAAGAACCACACGATAGGAAGGAGAATAATAAATGAATCGCATTCCTGTAGAAAAATTATATAATCCTCAATATGACTTACTTTCCATTGATGATAAAAAGAAACTGTTAAATAAGATTGCAGAGAATTATCATTTAGAATTAATATCTTTTCAAGAGTTTTTTGCCTTTGAAAAATCAACTTATACAGCAGTATATCGTTCAAAAGATGGAATCAAGTTTATATTTGTTCCAGGAGATACTGTCAAGTTGGGGATTGATTTTAAAAATAAGAAATTACATGAGATTTTTAATAAGGAAAATTTAGATGAACTTGCTTACGTATTTGTAGATTGCTATGAAGATGAAATATGTAGTGAATATGCTATTGCAGAAAAAATAAAAGAGAAACTGGCTGATAAAGAGATTTTACTCAAAATAGAACAGTATCTTAATAACAATTTTAGTAAAGAGGAAGATTGTGTAATACATCCGTTACTGGTACAACAGGAATATAATGAAACCTGTTGGGTAAATATGTCAAAAGAAGAACTGAAACAAAATACAGAGTTGAAAAAAATGATTGAAAAAGCCGAAAAGGAAGAAATCGACGAAATAACAGTTTTTAAAACGGTGTGTTTATATCTAGAAAACGGGAAGTGGTATGGGAAACGTTATAAAGAAACTACATTTCAGGATTTATTTCAAGACATAATGGATAGTGGTTATTCGCTTCCTACGAAAAGAGAATGGGAGTATCTGGCCGGCAAGGAATGCAGAAGTATTTTCCCTTGGGGTAACAATATGGATTTTTCAATGAACCTAAGGCATATAGAATGGTTGGACTCTGATGGGGATTATTCTTTAGAAAAAGAGAATTTTTTTGGACTTTATATAGCAGATGATCCATATAACAGAGAAATTGTATATGATAATGGGATATTTTCATATAAAGGTGGAGATGGTGGTCGTAATATATGTGGGGGATTAGGTACAGTTTGGGGATATTTTCCTGTTTCACCATATTTTCAAGATACCAATGAAGAACTCGGTAATAATATTAATGGAGGATATGACTTTTTTAGAAGAATTATAAGAATTGAGTGATGATAGTGCAAATGGATGTTAATAATATTATACTTTTATCTTATCAAAACTCCAAAGGTGAATAAGTGCCTGTAAGATGGTAGTTAGAAACCAATAAATCAAAAACTTTTTTACAAAATAAATATACCACCGAGATTATTTTATTTGAATGTGCCAAGATATGAAAGAATAGTTAGGGAAAAGTAAAGTTTAAAATATATCCAAATGGAAATCGGAAGTAACAGCCTTGAAGAAAGAAAAAGATAGGCTGTATTCTCAAATCATAGACCTGCGAAAAGAAGTTGAAAAAGCTGAAAGTGTAAGAAGCTGTATAGAGCAGTTGCAACAAGAAAATAGAGAACTACTACAGGTAAAGAAACAAGAATTAGACCTGTAAAACTAATTGAAAATAGGATATAATATTACAAACAGCGAGTAAAACAAATTAGAATTTAGGAGAAAATTTATGAGTCGAAAAAAGGCAATTTTTCTTTATTTATTAGGAACCTTAGGGCAAATATGGATGATATGTATTATAGTTTTTATATTGCGTAATTTGGGTATGGATGTAGACTATACAATGCCAATGGGAATGGTTGCTATTGGAATAGGTGGAGTTTCAGCTGCTCTATGGGGGACTATTATTGCACTTAGATACAAAAAGTACAGTACGAAGAAAATATTAAAGGATTTTTTCGCTATAAAGCAAAACATCAGCAGTTATTTATTTGTTATTGTATTCTTGTTTTTGGATTTTTGCTATGTTGCATTTGATGGAAAATTAGCGTTGAATGCGTGGTATATTCCGATTATCTTATTTCTTAAAGCAATCCTTTTTGGTGGGATTGAAGAAGTAGGGTGGAGATATGTTTTTCAACCAATTATGATGGAACACCATAGTTATATTAGTTCAACTTTAATTACTTTTGTTTTATGGGGAATATGGCATTTCTCTTATTTCTACATTGAAGGAACATTGCCACAAGTACAGGTGTTTGGATTTTTGCTTGGATTGTTGACTAATTGCTTTGTTTTATCCGCGTTATTTATAAAGACAAACAGTTTGTGGATATGTGTGATGACACATTCGTTAATAAATGTTTTCTCGCAATTAGCAGTAGGTGGTGATCAAAATATAACTTATGCTTGTAAAATAATTATTATAGTAATGGCAACTGTTCTTTCGATTAGAGAGCAAAATAAAAAAGTAACTGATGTGTCAGTTCTTTAAAGAGCGGCAAATTCCAGTTTGTCTAATTGAATATAACAATTTGAGAAACAGTAAATTAAAATAGGTTTGCTGTTTTTTTCTTTATAGATATAGGACTAAGGCCAAATAAAGAATATTTTCCCATAAAAAATAAAGAAAATTTGTAGTTGCGGGACTAAACTCATTTTGGGCGTAACTGACAAATTATAATAAAAATGATATAATCATAAGAAAATAAGATAGATAAATTAATGCTTAGCTAGGAGAATATTAACTTACATTGAAGTTATTTATTTTAAATGTGTAAAAGATAGTTTAGTATTTTAAGGGGAAGGGCTATTGTGAAAATGGAAGTAGGGAAAACTTATCTTGTTAAAAAAGATATTGTTAGTTTTAAAAAGGGAGAACTTTGGTCAAAAGTATTAATATGAATTTTAAGAGGAAAACCATGGAAAAAAATTGGAGTATAAAAAAAGAAGATATAAAAGAGCTCTTTCGTTGGGATGAAGGAGAAGGTTGTATTGCCACAGACAGAATTATGGTAGATGGAGAAAAGGTTGGCTATATGTATCGTGAAAATCCTGATTTTGTAGGAGATAGCGGTTGGAGATTTACTGCAGGTGATGAAGATGAGGAGTATATGAGTGAACCAAGTCATTCAGGAATATATACCTTAAATGTAGTTGCGAACAATGATGATGATATTATCCTGTTTCTTAACTCTCCGATTGGGACAGCTTATTATAGGGGTGAAAACGGAGATTTTGTAAAAGATACATTTAATGTTATAGCAAGACAGGAGATAGACGGAATATTATATGAATACAATATAAATACCGTTGAAGATTATAAAAATCAAAGTCCTGAGAATTTAGCTGTGATTTATGAGAATATCAAAGCGGTAATGGAACAGTATGATTTATCCGAAGATGATGCGGATGCGATTTTGTCGGATTTATTGGGAGTGTATGAGGAATAATCGTTTAGGGGTATACTATTGACAAATATTTAGAAAGAAATTAGATTACAGATCTTACTGGAAAAATAATTGATATTGACGGTTATTTTGATTGAAAAAATATTGAATAATAAAAAATAGATTTTAAAGATAATTTCTAAAGTATAGAGATAGAGTATGTGTGTAATTATTATCGATTTATAATAACAACTAGATTATGAATTATAAAACAAGAGAATAGTACGTGTATTTATATAAAAAAGAAGGTTTGCTGACGAAAGAACAGGCGGAGTTATTTTATCATAACACAAATAGGAGACAAGGATAAAAGCCTCAGAGACAAGTAAGAGAGTATTATTAGTTGTAAAATAGTGATAGTGGATAAAGGAGAATATTATGGCAATAGATGGAGTTAAAATTATAGATAGCGATGATGGGTATGATATTTACAATGCCGCAGTAGAAAGATATAAAGATGGAGAAAATGTCGATAAAATAATCGAAGATATTTTGAACGAAGAGAAAAACTTTTGCATAGATGGATTTTACACAGAAATCTATTGGACAGCGTTAGCATATTCTTTATGGAAGATAGGTCACTTGCCAGAAGCAATAAAAAATAGAGCTTTGGAGATAATCGAAAAGGGTGCTGATGAGTTTTGGTTAGAGATTGATAGTAAGGCGTTAAAACAAAGACAGAGGGTGCTGGATAAGTTAGCAGTTCAGTTGCGAAGTGTAAATTCTAAGCCGCTTAAAGTCCCAAAGAAAAAAATAAAACAAGAACCATATTTTAAAGTGGGAGATGTGCTTGCGGTCAAGTTTGAAAATCAATATGGTGTAGTTTTTGTTTCAGTAGTAGATCAAAGTCCAAGAAAGATAGAATACCATTTGGCGTGTACAAGGTTGCTTCAACAAGATAAACCTACTATGACGGATTTTATAAATAGTGAGATTGCTTGTAAGATGAACAATAGACAATATGCTATTGATACTGACTGTTGGTTTAATCACAAGGATTTAGGACTTTTGCTCGATAAGTTTGAGAAGATTGGGAAGATCATATTAGAAGACTATACTTTGTGGACTTTAGCACCTGCCAAGACGTTGGATGATATATATGAAGAAATAACAGCGAGTAAGGAACGACGAGGTCTCCGTCTTAAGGAGACGTATAAATTGATAAAAGAAATGGAATAAAATAAAAAATTTTGTTATGTTTTTGAATGGTTTTTAGGAAACTATTATTGAAGAAAGGATAGAGAAATGCTAAAAATTGGAGAAAAATATTTATTTCAGGATAGTTGGGAAGGTAGACGTAGCTGTCTAATGTTCTTTAAAGAAGATGATTGTATGTCGTGGTCTGTCGATATCGGATTTACGCCTGGAGATTTAAATGGTGAAGAAATAGCCCCCTCGCTTTGTATTAATTCTATAGATACAGACAAAAATTCGGTAGAGGAATTAACTGGAGAAACATTTAGCGTAACAACAATTGAAGAAAGTGCTGATAGGGAAGATGCATTTTATATTTATGAATGGGAACCGATGGTCTCATATGATCTGGAGGTAGTTGAGATAATAGATAGTAAGGCTCATGTTAGATGTAAAGGAGTATTAATATTGGATGGATACACGAATCCATATATTGAAGAAAAATTTGAAATAGATAGTTGGATACCCGTTATTGAATCTGTTATTGATTGGGAAAAATTTGAGACACATTAGCGTTTTTTTAGTTGTAGCAGAATAGCGAGTAGACGATTGAATTAAGGAAGGATATATAATGGACGAGTTGAGGGGAAAAGCTTTAGTTACTGTCAAAGTGAAAATAACAAAAGAGTATCCATTTTACAATGATCTTCCTCTGATATATTTAGGGGAGATAACTAATATGAAGGAACATGGAATATTTATAGGAAAGTCGGGAAAAGTTTATTTTGGATATCATATTTCAAACTTTAGAGAGTTAAGTGAAGATGAAGTATAGGTTTTTAGGTAAGTAAAACATATTAAGGAGTTTACTATGAATAAGGAGTTTAACTTTGAATTTCCAACTATATATAGAGAATTTTTATCGCAAATAGACAAAGAAGGAGAATTTTTGATAGAGAATACAGGGGTTGTGTTGTATTCAAAGATAGATTTGGAAGAAAGAAACACTACCTATCAAATAGAAGAATGGGAACCGGATTTTTTCTTGATTGGGCAAGACGGTGATAGAGCATTTTTTATAAAAAAATATTCTGATGATACTATATATATGAATGATTTAGGAGCGTTAGGGTCGTTTGAAATGAAGAGGATATCGGCAAGTATTTATGAATTTATTAATTACGCTAGGGAACACTATGATGAAATGTTGCAATTATAGTGTGCTATAGTTGTTTTGTATTATTATCAAAATGAATGATTATGGATTTGTTTGATAGTTTTTTCTTGTAACATTTTGTATAGATAGAGGATATGCTTTTGATAATTATTAGGTGGTAGGGAATATCATCTAATTTTGCTAAAATATTTAATAAGTGGTATAATATACTTGAATTTTAAATTTATAGAGGTCTTATATTATGAAGAATAATAAATTATTAAAAATACTTTGGGGAGTTGTATTAGCGATATTTGTTGTTTGCATAGTATTTTTAGGATATAGTTATTTTGCTGGGGGAGATTCTAAAAAATCGGAAAAATCTTCCGCTCAAACATCGAATAAAAAACAAGATAAAAATACTGATGAGGAAAAATACAAATCTCAAAATAGTCAAAACACCCAAGAAAAACAAGAATCTGGAAATGTAGTAGGTAGTCAAGGCGCGAATAATCAAACAAATAATTATGTGGAAACTAAGGAGTATAACGGTAAAAAAGTTTCTCAAAATGAAGGAGTCGGCACTACAGGAAAAGTGTTTAAAACTCAAAGTGAGGCGCTAGAATTTGGTAATAAGGAAATAGAAAGATTGGTAAAAGAAGACAAAAAACCAAGACAGTTTTCTATCAGTAAGGTTACCGCCGAAGATGGTACTCTTCTTGGTTGGACTGTGGATATTTTCGAAGATACAAGTAAGAAAAAAGATAACTAGTAACTTAAAAGGGGTGATACCACGATGAAGTTTCTAAGAGAAATGGAGTTGCAGGCAGATCATCCCTTTATTATATAGATTTATAGATTGACAGTTTAGTTTAAGAATCTAGGTAAAGGAGGTAAGAGATGAGAATAGGAATAATCGCGGAGTTTAACCCTCTTCACAGCGGACATAAATATTTAATTGAGCAAGCGCAAAATTTAATAGCTGCAAACGGCTCTGGTGGGGAAATAGTTTGTGTTATGAGTGAATATTTTACCCAAAGAGGTGAAGTAGCGATTACAGATGGCTATACACGTGCCAAGGAAGCGGTAAGAAGTGGTTGTAGTCTAGTTATCGCCTTACCTTATTTGGGAAGTGTTGCTTATAGTGATGATTTTGCGAGAAAGAGTATTGAGATTCTTGATGGGGCTGGTATAACGCATTTGATTTTTGGCACAGAAGAAATGGATATTGAAGTTTTTGGAGAAATATACAAAAAACAACAGGAAATATCTCCTGAAAAATATCGAGAGTTACTTAAGCAAGGATATAGTTTTGCCAAAATCAATGGTGAGTTGTATGGAATTTCCAACAATAACCCCAATTTCAGTCTAGCGTATAGCTATTACAAGATGATAAAAGAATTTGCACCGCATATACAATTAGTGCCGGTAAAAAGAACTGGGCAAAATCTTAATAATGAAAATTTAGAAATGGCACAACACCTTAGCGCTACTGCTATTAGAAAAAATATTATGTCAGAAGAGATAACAAGTTATATATCAAAAGAACTACTTGAGGATATTAGAGCTAGTAAAATACCAACGGAAGAAGATTTTTTCGGATTATTAAAGTATAAAATTATTTCTTTAGGAAAAGATGGATTAAAAAACATCTATGACATGAGAGAAGGTTTGGAAAATAGAATTTTCGAAGCTGCTCTTAGTGCGAAAAACTATAGAGAATTGGTAGAGTTAGTCATTACAAAAAGATATAGTAAAAAGAAAATCCAACGCTTGCTAATCCATGTTTTAACAAATACTACTCGTGATGATTATGAAGAGCTCTTCGGAACGACGGTATTTCGCGTGCTTGCGGTAAAAAGTGAGAAATCAGGGTTGATACGCAAAATTAACAAAGAAGAAAAGATAGCTTTAGTTTCGGTGTTAAACAGCTCTAACAGCATGTACTTTGTACAAGATATTAAGGTGGCTCGTATTTATAGTTTAATATCAGGGAAACCAGATATATTTAGAAAAAAAATAGAATTGGTATAAAAAAAGTGATGAAAAAAATTCATCACTTTTTCTTTTTATCCGCAATCCCAATTGTAAAGGACATCCTCGAAATAAAGGTTTTTTAGGTTTTCTTCTGAGATAAAGAAGTTCCCTACTCCGCAGTCTCCCCACATAATCTCAACATCACGACCCTTACTCCAGTCGGTTTCTACTTGAAGAAGCATTATATCATAAGGTGACTGTTCTCCCTCTTCAGAATTGTAACTACGTGGATCGTACTGCGTGAAGTTTGGATATCCACCAATAGCGTGACTTAATCCTCTTAATGAATCATAAAAATATTCATAAACATCATCATCTAAATCACAATAAAGATTTGACACTTCTTCATCTGGATATAATTCGTGAATAGCGTTTATTACTATATCTTCAAATCTATAATCTTCAGTAGTAATAGAAGAAACACCTTTTTCGAAAGTTAGTCCAAATTCAGCGTTTGATGGATTAAATGGAGAATATTGATCATAGTCTTCTGGATCAAGCGGGGTGTATTTAGTAAGAACTTCTTCTCTAGTAATAGTATTATCGATATTTTCAAAGTAAACTACTTTATAATCGTCTTCAAGACCCATAAGATCATCGCGACCAATCCAAAACTGAAGGATTCCGGTTTTAGGGTATAGATTATTTTCTGGTAGATCAGTGCAGTTTATTTGCGCAAGTAGAGCTAATTGTCCATTATCGTCAGATGTTCCATATGGTACTTCAAAGTTTTTAGGCAAATAAGGAATACCTCCAAACTTGCTATCGAATATACTTAGGTTAACACTCTTTTCTGGATAAATATGAATGCACTCTTTTTGATTTTCTTTAGTAATCTTCTCGATAACTTTTTCAATCATTTCTTTAGTAATCATAGAGTCCCTCCTTAATATTAAAATTTGCTTTTATTGTAACATAATTAGAAGAATTAAGAAAGGTAAAATAAAAAACTAGCGTTATTTTTGCTAGTTTTTATAGGGAGTTGTTAATAAAACTCTTTGAATTTCTGTTTGTGATAGCGTACTGCGAAAAAATATACTCCAAGTAAGAAAACTGCGGTGATCAACCAGTTAACAGAATCAGCAAGGCAAATCGCTAGGAAACCAAGTGAATCGGTGAAAAGAATAACGATAATAACTCGGTTAATAAGTTCTACAATACCTGCCATCATCGCCGTGATAGGAAAACCATAACCTTGTAAGATATTTCTAAACAAGATAAGAATAGCTAATGGTATATAAGCAAGGGTAACATTATTAAAATACATCAAGGCAGATTCGGTTAATTCAGTATTAGGTTCGGCGGTAAAGATAGAAATAAAGTAGATGCCTCCTAATCTAATAACAACCATACTGAATATAGCGGTTAGAATCGAAGTTATAGTCATATAGCGAATAGCTTTAGAAATACGATACATTTTTTTAGCTCCGATATTTTGGCTAGTAAAGGTTGAAATTGCTGTTCCAAGCGCTACGAAAATATACGCTACGATATTTTGAATACGTATAGCAACACTATAACCCGCGATATAGTTTGTTCCAAAACCATTAAGGTATTTTTGAACGATAATAAGTCCGATACCTGTAAAAGAAAATTGCATCCCCATAGGAGCTCCTTGGACAAGTAATTCTTTCATATTTTTAATATCGAGGACAGTATCATTCTTTGTTAAGCGTATGTTGGGGTATTTATATTGGATATAAAAATAGCAACACAGAGCAGAAGTTGTTTGGGCGATAATAGTACCAAAAGCGCTTCCGACAACGCCTAAATTCAGAATAGCTACAAAGATAAAAACAACGATACCGTTAATTACTACAGAAAGAAGTAAAAATAAAACGGGGGTAAGACTATTACCTATACTACGTAGTGTAGCTGCAAATAGGTTGTAAATTAGTGTAGAAGCACAACCTAAGTACAAAATTAATAAAAACTTGTGAGCTTCATTAAAAAGCTCGCTAGGAGTATTAATCAATTTTAAAAGATACTCATTGGCGAAAAATAATACTACTGTAAAGATAAATCCTAAAATAAGAGATAGGATAATAGAATTGAAAAAATACCTTCTAAACTGATTGAAGTCTCCAGCACCGAAACTTCTTGCCATAATTACCCCGAAACCATAAGCCGCACCTATTAAGAACCCCATTATAATAAAATTAATAGGGTTAGCTATTCCGACAACAGCGATACCACTTTCTCCGATATAGTGACCAAGAATAATCGAATCAATAATAAGATAAAGATTTTGCAAAAGGCCACCGATAAAGATGAAAATGGAAAAATATAAAATTTTTGATAAAATAGGACCTTTGGTCATATCATTCATAAAAACACCTCGAAAACAATAAAAGGTAGATTAAGTAATCCACCAAAAACTAAAAAATAATAAAGATAATATTTGTATATTAAATAAGTTTAAACTAAACTTTCAATAAAATCAACAGAAAACTTAAAATAGAGAAAAATAGAGACAAGTTATCAATAAAACATAAAAAAAGAAAAATAACCACATTATTTTATTTTAAAAAATTATTATTATTTACATAAAAACAAAAATACAAGAAAGCAGAAAAAACAAAGAAACTTTATTTTGTTGAGGTATACATAAAGTAAAAATAATTGTTAATATTTTAATTTTAGTTTAAAGAACGAAATATAAAACTACAGACGGTTATATAATAAACGAAATATTTTAACAAATAATTGTTGATTTATTATAAAAACTTTGATACACTTAATATAGAGATAAGAGAAAAACAGTAAATTTAAAAATTTTGAGTATTTTCAAAAGTTAATTAGAAGCACTAACTTTTTTATAAAAAACACCTTAACAAATCCCTTTACCTAAAGATTCTTGGCCGCTAAGGCGGACTCTATTGAATTATAATCTTTCATCAACATAATGTAGGGTTAATAATTGGTGGTCAGGGACCTTTAGGGGGTAAATATTAAAAAAGAAAGATAGGTAAGAGTATCTTTCTTTTTTGTTTTACAGGTTTATATATGAATTATTGTAAAAATCGTCCCCAGTTGCTTATTCTTTTTCCATTTTTACAAGCGCCGGTAGCAATATAATGGCGTTCGCCTTTGTAAGAAATATAACTAATCCAAATTAGACCTTCGTTAATAACATAACTATCATAAAAAACTTTTTCTCCAGTAGTGTAAGAGTCGACTTTTTGAGAAAAAATACTAGGTTTTGTTCGAACGTTAATTTCTGTTACTTCAACTATAAATCTTCCTTGTTCGGGTATTCTTGTCCAGTTTTCTCCGTTGTCATAAGGCGGACGGATAAAACCGACAAGATAAGTATCGTCACGCGCCATAATTTTTGCTGCACCACCACGCTCTGGAGTACCATCAACATTTTGCTCAACAGAAGTAATAATATTACTACGCACATCGATAACGATTCCAACGTGACCATATTTGTCCCATGAGCCCCAGTGCCATATTGCAATGTCTCCAGGAGCGATAGTAGCTTCTCCTTTACGATATCGACGCCATCCATTAGGAAGGGAGTTTGTCAAGTAGTCAATAGCGTTGCCTGATACACGAAAGTTTGCGAAGTTTTTGACATAAGCCATAATTAAGTCAACGCACTGTGCTCCATAAGCGCCATCCATATCTATCCATTTATAAATTTGATCTTTTGCCCAATTAACCATTGTTTGTTGTGTTGCCATAATAAGCCTCCTTAATAAATAATCTATTTGAATGAACTAACTCTATAAATTGACTATGTGTAAGAGTAAAAATTAGTCTTTAGTGTTAAGTTTTATTTTGATAATTTCGGTCAAATCATTGACACTTTTTCCGATATTTTGCAGAGTTTTATCTAGTTTTAATAAGAAAAAAACAGCAACAAAAATAGGGAAACCTACAGTGTTGATAAAATTCAAAATATCCATAAAAGACCCTCCTTAAAATTTATGATTTTTTCTTTAATACTTCTCTAAATAATAATGTGCGCATAAAAAAGGTGCGATAGATATCGCACCTTTTTTGCTTAATTATAGAATCTCGTTTTCTTCACGAGTTACATAAGTTGCTTTTTTGAAAGCAACAAGAGTATGTTTATCACTGTTAAAGCATTGTGCATCAATAATTTTTTGAGCGACACCTTGGACAACTTCTTTAGTTAAGCCATCTTTAGGATGAGCTAAAGAAATATGATAAGTTTTTTTATTTTTAGTTGTAAAAAAAATATTTAATGTTTTTTCCATAATAATTCTCCTCTATTAAATTAGTGATTTTGTATTAATTGTAGTATTATCAATGTTTTTAGATACTAATTTCGCGATTTCATCGGCTACTTCTTTAAGTTTAGTATCGTCAGTATCAGCGTTAACATTGAATGAATAACTTTTAACAACTTGTTTGTCGCCTTTCGGCTCTGAATAGTTTAAATGTAATGTTTTTTTAAGTAATTTTATAATAAAAATCTCCTTTATATTTATTTGTTATTTGTCTTTGGCCTCTGACATTAAACATATCGAAAAAATAGAGAGATTTTCTCATGAAAAATAAATTTTTAGGAAGAGATTTTATAGGTTAGTTTTAAATTAAACTTAATGTAGAAGTGTTAGGATTATATTAAGAAAATGGCGAAAAAAATAGTAGAAAATTTTTCAAAAGAGTATTATAATATTAATATAAAAAAACAAAGGATTGATAAAAAATGAAAGATAATAGATTACTAAAAGTATTATGGGGAATTGTTCTAGCGATATTTCTATGTAGTGCTTTATTTTTAGCGATTAGCTATTTCTCAGGCGGAGATAATGCAAGTAAGAAAAAAGACAACAACACGACGTCAACATCTAAATCAAAAGATAAAGAAAAAGAAGATAATGATGATAATGAAGATTCAAAATCATCAACATCTAAAGCTAAAAGTGATGAAGAAAAATATCGTGAAAGTCAAAACTCTAACAACTCTAACTCATCTGCAAATAGATCATCTAACAATAACGCTACATCAAATAATAGACGTGCAAATAATAGTAACAATAACAATTCAAGCGATAAGAAAGATGATAAAACACCTTCTACAACAACATCTGGAACATTCAAAACTTCAGAAGAAGCTAAAAAATATGCAGATGCAGAAATTGCTCGTTTAATAAAAGAGAACAAAAAAGGTTATTCATACACACTAGGACGTAATAGTAAAGGTGAAATAACTGTAAATATTACAGAGAAAAAATAATATCTGAAAATATATAAAACAATCTTGAGTATCTTAACTAACTGACAAGTTTTGGAAAAAATCTTGTTGATAAAGTCACGTGATATTTGAGATTGTTTTTTATTTTGTTGTGGTGACTAAAGGAGCGAATAACTAAAGAAATATTGCTTATAGTTTCATTTATTACTTGACAAGTGAGTGTTTACTCACTATACTAAAAGTAGAAGATAGATATAAGTTTTGATAACAAATTTAATTATTATTGAGAAGATATTTAAAATGATTTGATTTTAGAGTTATTAAAAAACTAAAGTCAAAAATTTTTTAAAACAAAGGTGAGTGTTTACTCACTAAAAAAGTTTGAATATAAATAAAGAAAGGGTGATTAATATGGATAGATTTATAGATATAACTCAGCTAAGCAAAAGTTTTGGTCAACAAAAGGTTTTGGATAATATAGATTTTCAGCTAAAAAAATCTGAGATAATAGGTTTAATAGGGCCGAGTGGTTCGGGGAAATCTACATTAATAAAAACTATGTTAGGGATGGAAAAAGCAGATACGGGAAAAGCGCTCGTTTTAGATAAAATAATGCCGGAACGAAAGATATTAGGGAATATAGGTTATATGGCGCAAAGTGACGCACTATATGAAGCGCTGACCGGCTATGAAAATTTAGAGTTTTTTGGACAGATGAAAAACCTTAAAGGAGAAAAATTAAAAGAAGAAATAGGTTATGTCGCAGAAGTGGTAGATTTATCGGCGGACTTGAAAAAGCAAGTAGAAAATTATTCTGGTGGGATGAAACGTCGCTTATCTCTGGCGATTGCATTGTTAGGAAAACCAAAGTTATTAGTATTAGATGAGCCAACCGTAGGTATAGATCCTGCTTTGCGTAGAAAGGTTTGGAGAGAGCTTTATAAACAACGTGACAATGGTGTAGGTATTTTGATTACTACTCATGTTATGGATGAAGCGGAACTTTGTAATAAGGTAGGTCTTCTTTTAGGTGGGAAAATAATTGCCTTTGATACTCCTAACAACCTAAAAGAAAAGAATAATGTAAATACTATTGAAGATGTATTTTTAACAGTGGAGGTAAAATAAAATGAGAACGATAGCTATTGCTAAAAAAGTTTTTAAAGAGTTGTTTAGGGATAAGAGAACTTTTGCGTTAATGTTTATTGCTCCGATACTTATAATGTGGCTGTTAAATATAGTTTTTTCAGCTGATACAACAGAAAATGTCCGCATTGGTGCGGTAGATGTACCGACAAAAGTAGAAGAGGTTATGAAAAATGTAGATAATGTTAGTTTAGAAGGTATAACTACAAAAGAAGAAGCGGAGAAAAAATTAAAAGATGGACAGCTTGATACGGTAATATATTATAAAGACAACAAGTACGAAGTAACATATGCAAATACTGATTCTGTAAAAACTACTCAAGCTCGACAAGTCTTAAAAGCTAGTCTAACCGGCGCAGAGATAAAAGGATTTATAGAAACTATACAAAAAGTTAATCCCAGTCTAGCGCTAACTAAACAAAAACCAGAAATAACCGAAAGTTATAACTATGGAAGTGAAGATACGACATTCTTCAATAAGATTGCACCGATATTAATCGGTTATATATCATTTTTCTTTGTATTTTTAATTTCTGGTATAGCTTTGCTAAAAGAACGAACTAGTGGAACATTAGATAGATTATTAGCGACACCGGTAAAAAGAAGTGAGATTATTTTCGGTTACACTATCTCTTATGGATTTCTTGCGATAATTCAGACTATTGTCATTACATTATCCGCTATTTATCTGTTAAATATAGAAGTTGCGGGAAGTCTAGTTTATGTGATAATTGTTAATATGCTGCTTGCTCTTGGAGCATTGGCACTAGGTATGCTTCTATCAACAGCTGCGAAGTCAGAGTTTCAAGTTATGCAGTTTATACCGTTGGTAATTATACCACAGATGTTCTTTACAGGTATTGTCCCTGTTGAAAGTATGGGGAAAGTGGCGGTGTACATAAGTAAAGTTTTACCTGTAACTTATAGCGGAGATGGTTTAAGTAAAATCATTTTGGAAGGTAAAAATCTTTTAGATATAAAAGGAGATATTATCGCCTTAACAATCTTTTTTGTAGTTTTAATTACGTTAAATATAATAGGATTAAAACGTTATAGAAAAGTGTAAAGAAGTAGAGTTAGGAGAAGTCGAGAGGAGAAGAAAATGGTAGAAAACATATTAAAGTCGTCCTTGGATTTGATGGCTAAAGGAGATATGCCACCTGGTAAGAAAAAAACATTAGAAGCGGCAATAATATTATTTGGTAAAAAAGGATACAATGGCACTTCAACGTTAGAAATAGCGAAAGCTGCAGGAGTAAGCCAGGCGACGGTATTCAAATACTTTCGGACAAAAGAAGATTTGCTTATTTCAATAATTGCCCCGATTTTACCAAGATTATTTTCAAATTTTTTAGGTAGGGTAAAAAATATTAATACTATAACTATCAAAGAAATTATTCATTATATAGTGAGAGATCGTTTTAGATTTATGAAAGAAAATAAAGATATTATAAAGATTATTTTCTCGGAAGTATTAACTAATGAGCAGTTAAAACAAAAGATAATTATAGGTGCAGAAGAAGTCTTTAAAGAAAGGAGATTGGATGAGTTTTTCGAGTATTTAAAACAGAATAATCCAGAAATCAATAAAGAATTGACATTACCTGAAATAATGAGACCTATTGCGGGAGCGTTAATTACATATTTTATTCAGAGATTCATCGTCTTTGATGGAGTTATCTGCGAAACAGAAGAACATGATTTAGATGTGATAGAGCGCCAAATATATAACTGTTGGACAATATAGATATAACTAAAAGGTATAGGGTAAAAAACCTATACCTTTTGTCTTATCCTAATTTAATTATTTTATCACAAATTGATAAAGTAGATTTGTTGTGTGAGATAATGATAGTAATCTTATCTTCTTTTTCTGCTTCTAACGCTTTTAAGACTTCGATTTCACTAAAAATATCAATGTTTGCTGTTGCCTCATCTAGTATTAAAAGTTTACTTTCGTTATAGAATGAACGAGCAACTGAAAGACGTTGTTTTTGTCCAGAGCTGATATTAGAACTACGCTCACCAACAATCTCATTTTCACGACGGCGTAGGCTATCGACGAAGTTTTTAAGGTTAGTGTGTTTAAGTGAATCAGCTAAACGCTCTTTGTAAATATCTTTGTCAAAGAAGCTGATATTATTCTTAATTGAAGTGTTGAATAGATAGCTGTCTTGTAAGATTATAGAACTATTTTCTCTAAAGAAGCGGTTGTCGATATCGCGTAGATTTATGTTATCAATAGTGATGTTACCGTGCATATTCTCATCAGAGATGAATTTCATAATAAGTTTAGCAACTGTTGATTTACCACAACCACTTGGGCCGCTAATACCGATGATTTCACCACGTTTTGCAGAAAAACTTAGATTTTCGACAACGTTAGAATCATTATAACTATAAGTAAGATTGTCTACTTTTAACTCTTTAAAATCAACGATTTGTCCAGTGTTTTCTGGTTCTTCTGGTGTGTTCATAAGTTCTAAAAATCTCTTTCCACTCGCCATAGTTTGACTTAGAGTAGAAGCAAGATTCCCCATATACAAGATAGGAATAAATGATACGATAAACATTGCACTAAGGGCGATAGTTGTATTAGGATTACCAAGCGTTGTAGCGAAGTAAATAAAACCAAGCACTCCAAAATTGTAAGTAATAACGTTTAAAGTATTTAAGTCTATTAGGAACTTATTCTTGATGTAAGAACTATGAGTTAATTCCTCTGTTTCCATGTGGATATTAGCTTTTTCTTCTTTGATTTTATCATATTGAAGAGCTTCAAAAATACCATAAGCTTGCTCAGAAGAATTGTTATTAACCGCAGTTAGTTTACGACGATAACCTTCACCAACTTCTTGTCCTTTATTACGAAAAGCAAGTGGGTAAACTAGCCCGATAATTATATAAACAAACAAAGCAACAAGGCCAAGTTTCACGCTGAAGAATAGTAAAAATATGCTAACAACTAAACTTTGAGCGATATAGATTAGAAATGGTGTAATAGTATGAGCGTAAAACACCTCTAATAGTTCTATATCGGTTGTAATCATCGTCATGTAATCCCCAGATGTATTTTTCGTAAAGCTGTCGATAGAAATACGCTTGAATTTATCTAATACTTTAATACGTAATGTGTGTAAAACTTTAAAAGCTACATAGTGATTTAGTAGTTGTTCTGTATAGCTAAACAGACCTTTCAGTATCGCTAGAATAAATATTAAAATAAATAAAATAGCCGCTACTGTTGTAATTTTTGTTATAAAGAACAATGCTATAAAGTAGGTAAATACTACTAAAGTAAGATGTCCTAGACTTCCGAACAATGTCGCACGTAAAAGTGGTCGCTTAAACTCTTTCGCAATCGCTAAAAGTTGTTTTAATTGTTTTAGTGATGTCATTACTCTACCTCCTTAGCTAAAAACTTCTCTTTTAATTGTTGTTGATCGTTAAATAATTTTTTGTATAGAGAAGGTTGGTCTATAAGTTGTTCATGAGTACCTTCTTCGATTATTTGCTGATCTTTCAATACATAAATATTATCAGAATTAGTAATGGTTTCTAAATCGTGAGAAATAACAACGATAATCTTTCCATTTTTAATTGAATCAAATGCATCATGAACAATTTTTTTACTGTAATCATCAATGTTAGAAACAGCCTCATCTAATATATAGATATAACTATCTTTCAAAATAGCTTTTGCAGCAAGTAAACGTTGCTTTTGACCACCAGAAAGATTGCTAGCACCACAGCTAAGTTGATAGTCAAGACCACCATTTTCAATTACAAAGTCTTTTAGATTAACTTTTTCAAGAGCATTGTACATATCTTCTTCTGTAATATGTTTATTGACAGAAAGGTGAGAGCGGATTGAACCTTGAACAAGATAGCTATCATTAGTAATAAGAGTAGCTATTTTAGACATTTTATTCGCCGGAATAGTGTCTATATCAAAAGTATCGTATTTAATACTTCCTGCGTAGTTAGAATTTAACCCTAGTATTAGTTTTATAATAGTAGATTTTCCACTACCACTTTCTCCAACAAGAGCAGTTTTTGTGCTAGGTTTGAAAATCATGTTAATATCTTTAAGTGTCGGTTCTTCGTTATAAGAAAAACTTACATTGCTTAAAACGATATTTTTTCCAGATGTTAGAGTAATATTATTGTCTTTTTCTTGTTCAGGATAATCAAGAAGTTTGTAGATATTATCTAACTCAACATTTCCCTTCATAGAAATATGGAATAATCCACCTAAAGCACGAAGCGGTTTGAAACACTCAAGAGTAGCAACAATAACGAAGACGATAAGTTTTTGGTCTTTCACGATAAAAATCGCAATAATAGATAAAACAAAAATCGAAACGTAAGTTATCGCATCCATTACATTAATCGAATTAAGTTGGTGGCGTAACAGAGCCATTGTTGATTTTCTATAACGCGCACTACGATTATCAACATCGCCAGCTACGTTATCTTCTTTTCCATAAATTTTTGCAGTAGTGAAACCAGATAATCTATCATAGAAAACTTCTGATAAACTAAGGAAATCACTAAAGTTTTGTTTGTTGGCTTTTTTTGATTTTTTAATAATAACCATAATAGATATAGGTATTAATGGATAAAGAACCAGCATTGCGATAAATAGCAGAATATGAATTTTACCATAAACAATAAACGAACTTAAGACGATGAACAACGTCGCGAACATCTGAGGAACGAATTTGTTGAAATAAAACTCAATATTAACTATTGAAGAAGAGTTCATAACAAGAAGGCTACCTGTATTAACAGCCTCCGTATAATTAAGTGATAACTTTTCAACTTTGTTGTAAATCTCTTCACGCAAAGTATTTCTAACTTGTTTAGAAATTTTGTGACTAAAGAAATTATCTCCAGTAGTAGCTAAGTAGTAAATAACCAAACTTAATGTTGTTCTAAAAGCAAAAGTTAAGATAAAACCAGATTTAGAATGGTTATCTAATAAATAGAAAAGTAAATCTACAAAATTGTAGATGAAAAATAAAGAACACCAAAAAGCAACAAGTTTACACAAAGCAACAAGGTAAACTTCTTTTTTAATATTAAAGAGCGCCATGGCTCTACCGTCTATCTTCATAATATCTCCTTTTAAATATATTTAGATCTATAAAACAACGAAAAAGTTTAAACAAATATAGTAAAGCTTAGCTGACTTATATTGCAAAATATAGTTTAAAAATTATAAATACCAGTATTTAAAATTTTAATTACATAGAATAAACTTATTTCGTATAGGGGATCTATGCCCTTATTTGATATTCACTATCAATTAATATCTAATTTATTATACTATATAGAAAAAGTAAAAGATATATAAATGTTCATTGTTACGAAAAAGTTCAAAAATATAGTGATATTCAAGAAAACGTGTTAAATGTTGTGAGATAATACATATGTGACAAGAATATACAAAAAAAGAAAGGTTTCTGATATAATGTAAGCCAACCAAAATCACATTAAGGAGAAGCCTTTCATATGAGTGATATATCAGAAATATACCGTGTTCGTCAACGGGCAATTGAGTATGCAATAAAACATAATAATTCAAAGGCAGCAGTGAAGTATAAGACATCACGTCAGCAGATAAAACGTTGGAGAGACAGATACGACGGTACAGTCCAGTCTCTTCTGCCAAAAAGCAGAAGACCTAAGAGCCACCCAAACCAGCACACGCAAGAAGAAATAGAACTGGTTATGAAAAAATACAGGAAATGTGGCTATGAAGAGCTGGCAGAAGTTTATGTCAAAGCAAGAAAGGAAGGCTACAGCCGTACATACGATTCAATGTGCAAGATAATAAAGAAAATAAAGGGCAATGCCAAAGAAAAGCTTAAAAAGCAGCATAAAAGAAAAAAGAAGGTTGAACAGGCTAAGTACCCTGAGGATAGAGTACGGGACAACCCGTCCATATTCGCCATGGGAGAATGGAAAAGTGGAAAGAAGCCACAGGCTTGACAGCAAGTACTATGCAGACAAGAAATTTAAAAGCAAGGAAGAACTGTTAAGGTCAATAAAGAAATACAATACAAGATACAACAACATATCAAGAAAAGTACTAGGCTTTAAGAGTCCAAATGAAGTATTAAAAGAGTGCAAGCAAAATCATTAGGTTAAAGCTACATTAGGAAAGAAATATTTTTTTAATGTATTTTTGTAACAAATGTTTGACATCTATACAAAAAAATACTTGACAAAAAACGATTACTGTTGTAAACTGTATAATACAAAACGATTACAAACGTAAACATTAAAGGAGGTAAGAATGTGAAAGAAAATTGCAGAATCGATAAAAAACAGCATATAACCGATGCAGAATGGGAAGTAATGCGAGTTGTGTGGGCAAATAGCGAAGTTACGAGCAAGTTTGTGGCAGAGGTGCTTTGTGAGAAAATGAACTGGAAACAGGCTACAATAAAGGCGCTATTGAATCGGCTGCTGGAAAAGAATATTTTGAAAAAGAGGGAAATTGGGAACAAGTATATTTATTCGACAGATTTTACAGAAAAGGAAGTTGCTAACAGTTATATATTAGAAACTTTTGATAAAATTTGTAAAACGAAAGTTGGAGAAATGATAGGAAAAGTTATTGAGAACAGTGAACTGAGTTTTGATGATTTGGATTTGATTTTAAAGGCTGTTGAGAAAAAGAGGAAAACGGCTGTGAAAGAAGTTTTGTGTGATTGTGTGGAGGGGCAGTGTAATTGCGAACATAGCGGACATAAGCATATTTAAGATATAGTGTACTAAATGAAGGAGGAAAAGATTATGGCAGAAAAAAACTATACAGTAACTGGAATGAGCTGTGCATCTTGTGCCAATGCTGTGGAAAAGGCACTTAATAAAAATAATGATATTAATGCTTCAGTTAATTTTGCAACTGAAAAATTGAATATTGAATATGATGAGAAGAAGTACAATTTTGATAAAATTAGGGAAATAGTGGAGTCGGCTGGGTATGGACTGGTTGAGGATATGATAGAAGATAAAAAGATGGAACTTTATCAAGAGAAAATAAAAAGCTTGAAAAATCGATTAATTTTGGCAATTATTTTTGTTGTTCCACTTTTGTATATTTCGATGGGGCATATGCTTGGGGCAGTACTTCCTGAATTTTTGAATCCTAAGGTAAATCCGCTTAATTTTGCGTTGGCACAGTTTGTGTTGACTTTGCCTATTATTTATGCTGGGAGAGATTTTTTTTTACATGGATTTAAAAATTTAGTAAGAAAATCTCCAACAATGGATTCATTAATTGCTATTGGGGCAACAGCGGCGGTACTCTATGGAATTTACGCAACTTTTAGAATTGTAACTGTAGACCCTGAAGCACATATGGATTTATATTATGAGACGGCTGGTACAATTATTACGTTAATCTTGTTTGGAAAACTGCTGGAGGCAAAAACAAAAGGTCAAACTTCATCGGCAATAAAAAAACTTATCGGACTTCAACCTAAAAAGGCTAAAATTATTGAAAATGGAGCGGAAAAGGAGGTTCTGATTGAAAACTTGAAAGTTGGAGATATTGTTATTGTGAAGCCGGGAGAAAAAATTGCGGTGGATGGAAGGATTGTGGAAGGGGCGACTTCGATTGATGAGTCAATGTTGACAGGAGAAAGTTTGCCAGTAAGCAAAAAAGTTGGAGATAAGGTTGTTGGAGGAAGTATAAATAAAAATGGAAGTATCAGATTTGAGGCGACTGAAATTGGTAAAAATACAGTTTTGTCACAAATTATAAAGCTGGTTGAGGAGGCACAGGGGTCAAAGGCTCCTATTTCTAGAATGGCAGATATTGTGTCGGCGTATTTTGTGCCAATTGTTATTGGGATTGCGATAATTACAGGGATTGCTTGGTTTCTAAGTGGAAGTGGATTGGTTACTGCATTGTCGTTTTTTATCGCTGTACTTGTAATTGCGTGTCCGTGTGCATTGGGACTTGCAACACCTACATCAATAATGGTTGGAACTGGAAAAGGGGCTGAGAACGGTATTCTTATAAAAAGCGGGGAAGCCCTTGAAAGAGCACATAAAATTAAAACTGTTGTCTTTGACAAGACTGGTACGATTACGAAAGGAAAGCCTGTACTGACTGATTTGATTGCTTATGGGAAATATAATGAAAATGAATTGTTAAAAATCGCTGCAAGTGTGGAAAATGATTCAGAGCATCCATTGGCAGAAGCAATCGTAAACAAGGCAAAAGAGAAAAATATTGAAATTAAGCCGTATGAAAAATTTAGGGCAATGCCAGGTTACGGTATTCGTGCAATATTTGAAGGCAAGGAAGTTCAAATTGGAAATAGAAAATTGATGGAAAATCGAAAAATCAATGTGGAAATTTCTCAAAAAGATTATGATATTTTGTCGAATGAAGGAAAAACGCCAATGTACATTTCGATTGATAACGAATTGGTGGGACTTGTTGCAGTTGCAGACGTTATCAAGGAAACAAGCAAGGAAGCTATAGAAAAACTGAAAAAAATGGGAATCAAGACAATAATGTTAACTGGAGATAACGAAAAAACTGCCAAATTTATCGCAAAACAAGTGGGAATAGATGATGTAATTTCAGAAGTGCTGCCTTATCAGAAATCTCAAAAAGTAAAGGAACTTCAGGAAAAAGATGAATTTGTTGCAATGGTTGGAGACGGAATTAACGATTCACCAGCACTGGCTCAGGCAAACGTTGGAATTGCGATAGGAAATGGAACAGATGTTGCGATAGAATCAGCTGATATTGTCTTAATTAGAAACGATTTGAGAGATGTTGCGGGTGCAATATCATTAAGTAAAGCGACAATCACAAATATAAAGGAAAATCTATTTTGGGCATTATTTTATAACGTACTTGGAATACCATTTGCCGCTGGAATATTTTATGCATTTTTCAATGGACCAAAATTGGATCCGATGATAGCGGCTTTTGCAATGTCATTTAGTTCAGTATCAGTTTTGGGGAATGCTTTAAGATTGAAATTTTTTAAAGTTAAATAGAATTTTAAAAAATAGGTTGAAGTTTACAATATTATAATTTATAAATAGAAAATGACTTAATACCTTTTAATAAATAGCAATTTACAAACTTGTAGAAATGATATAAAAAATCCTTATTCTTAGATTGAATAAGGTATTTTTTATTAAAAAACTTAAAAAGTCTATTCTAAGAAATGTTGTGAGATAATACATATGTGACAAGAATATACAAAAAAAGAAAGGTTTCTGATATAATGTAAGCCAACCAAAATCACATTAAGGAGAAGCCTTTCATATGAGTGATATATCAGAAATATACCGTGTTCGTCAACGGGCAATTGAGTATGCAATAAAACATAATAATTCAAAGGCAGCAGTGAAGTATAAGACATCACGTCAGCAGATAAAACGTTGGAGAGACAGATACGACGGTACAGTCCAGTCTCTTCTGCCAAAAAGCAGAAGACCTAAGAGCCACCCAAACCAGCACACGCAAGAAGAAATAGAACTGGTTATGAAAAAATACAGGAAATGTGGCTATGAAGAGCTGGCAGAAGTTTATGTCAAAGCAAGAAAGGAAGGCTACAGCCGTACATACGATTCAATGTGCAAGATAACAAAGAAAATAAAGGGCAATGCCAAAGAAAAGCTTAAAAAGCAGCATAAAAGAAAAAAGAAGGTTGAACAGGCTAAGTACCCTGGGGATAGAGTACAGATAGACATAAAATATGTTCCGGAAGAATGCATACAGTTTGGCACACGTGACCAGAAGTATTATCAAATAACGGCATTAGATGAATATACAAGAAAAAGAGTGTTAAGAATAGCAGATGAAAAAAGCACCTATCAGACTGCAAAGTTTCTAGAGAACTTGGAAAAGGAGCTGGGATTTGACATAAAGAAAGTTCAGACAGACAATGGGAAAGAGTTCACAAATTCTGAAAGTGATAAGAAAACGCTGTTTGAGCTGAAACTGGAGGAGAAGGGGATAGAGTATGGGACAACCCGTCCATATTCGCCATGGGAGAATGGAAAAGTGGAAAGAAGCCACAGGCTTGACAGCAAGTACTATGCAGACAAGAAATTTAAAAGCAAGGAAGAACTGTTAAGGTCAATAAAGAAATACAATACAAGATACAACAACATATCAAGAAAAGTACTAGGCTTTAAGAGTCCAAATGAAGTATTAAAAGAGTGCAAGCAAAATCATTAGGTTAAAGCTACATTAGGAAAGAAATATTTTTTTTAATGTATTTTTGTAACAAATGTTTAACATCTATACAGATATTCAAATAGAAAATGTGTTAAAAATATTGATTAGTATTTATTTTAGGTGTATAATTTTAGCGAAGAGAGTAAATATGTCAAAGCTAGCAAAGCAAGTAGTAGAATTTATAAACTTTATTTTAAGTTTCGGATATATAATAAGCTCACTAAAGTAGATAAATGAAAAATTATAAGTGTAAAAGTTATGGCGAGGAGGAGTTTGCTATGATAGAGTCATTAAATAGAATGTGGAATAATTTCCTTGAATTTCTAGAAAAAAAACAAATATATAAAGTTTATAATGGTGCAATGATTGCCGGTGTATGCAATGGACTTGGTGAGAGATTCGGAATAAGTGTAAGTTTGTTAAGAGCGTTATTCTTAATTGCAAGTATCTTTTCTTTTGGAAGTCCGATATTACTATATTTTTTATTAGTAATAGTTATGCCAAGTAAACCGATAAAACAAAATTATAAAAAATCAAGCTACGTTGAAGGACGCGCTTGGGAAAAATAAATAAATATGAGACTTTATTCTTATCAGTTAAGAGTAAAGTCTTTTTTGTTTGGATATGCTATTAAAAAGGAAGATTTTAGATGAGGTGATTTTTCAGGTGATAAAATATTTCGAATAAACTAAGCTCTATTTTTATGCAAAAAGAAAAATAAAAAGTATGCTATAATAAGGTGGATGGGAAATAGAAAGGAAGAAAGTCGTGAAAAAGAATATATTAGTTATATTAAGTGCGTTAATAATTATAATATTAGTTGGATGCTAAAAGAAAGAAGAAGTAAGTACATATGAACAAGATAGGGTAGTGCAATATATATTGGATAATGTAGAGCTGGTAGAAGGAAGCGAGATAAAGAAGGTAAAATTTTTGAGTTTTGAAAAACCAAATACAGCAGCACAAACTTGGCGGATAACAGTCGAGATAAATGACACTATAACTATGCACCTTAGTGAAAATAAGTTAGGAGATAAACTACGTTTTGGATTTCATAGAGGGGATGTGAAATTTAGAGAAGTCAAAAAAGAAAAAAGAAAGATTGAAATAATATATTTGAAGGAAAAGTAGATGACAGATAGAGATTATAGTAAAATAATCTAATTAGGTAATATATATATTAAAAGGGAAAGTAAGGTTGGATATAAGAGGACAGTATAGCGAGAAAGATAAAACATGTTTTTATTCGGTTTTAATAGAAGAGGAGACTACAGCACTTTATTTTTCAGAAAAGGTAGTAGAAGAAAGGTAGTAGTTCCGAATAAGGTATCAGAAAGAATATCATCAGGGATAAACAAAGAAGATATCCAAAGGTCATTAGAAGTGTTAGATAAATACGAGGTAAATTTAAGAATGTTGAGTAGATTTTTCAAAGTAACATTATTACTATTTATGGTAGTCCTAATAATAGTCGTTTTGTATGATGTATTAGAAGCTCCAAAAGTCTTAACTAGAGAAAACAATAAAGGTAATGAATTTGAATAATTAGACAGGTTGATGAATATAACAAAATACGCTGAACAAATAAGAAAAGCAGGCTATCAAGTAGATGATTATGATTTAAAAATGATGGATAGGATTCCAAAACTGGGAACCAAAGGAGAAACAAAATTCATTATTCAATTGCCTACAGATAGTAAAAAATATATGTATATATAAATGGGTATCGCAATCTCATAATTTTCGATAGGGATATGAGTATAATAGACAGCGTTATAGATCAAGGTAGAGATAAGGGTAGTAGGCTCGCAACAGAAGAAGAAAAGAATAAGTATGAAAAAGAGATAAAACAAGAAATAAACAAACTATTGGATGATGTTTATAAAACCGGAGAAAAATAGATTAAAAGACTTTATTATTACAAGTAGAAAGTATTATTTAGATGATTATTTTAATGAATATACCAAAGTAGCTAAAAATGATATACAATTTTTTGTGACTGATATGTGGGATAGTTATATTGTGTTAGCTAAAAAACACTTTCCACAAGCTAAGATAATAGTAGATAGATTTCATTTAATTAAGTTAGTGTCAACAGCGATTAATGCAATTAGAAATGAAGTACAAAAGAAATATAGTATTAATAGCAGAGAATATAAACTACTATACAAATCAAGAAATTTATTAAGAAAAAATTATGATAAAGTAAATAGATTAGAATTCAAGTACAAAAAATATAGGGTATATATAGGAATTAATACAGACTTTGAAGCTTTAAAAGAATGTTTGTCATATTCAAAAGATTTAGAATTAATGTACTATTTGTATCAAGATGTATTAAATATATTTAATGATAATGATGTAGCAGCATTTAGAAAATTGTTAAATAATAAAGAATATAGAACTACCAAAAGAACAAAATCCATATTAAAAAACATATACAAAATATCAAGAGTATATTATTAATGCATTGTTATATCCACAATATAATAATGCTAAAGTAGAAGCAAATAATCGTACTATTCAGAAAATAAAAAATAATGGTCGTGGGTATAAAAATTTTTACAATCTAAGAACACGTTTATTTATGAGATTTAATTATTTAAATAATATTAATACAGTAACAAGACAAAATTATAAAGTTAAGAAAAAGGACTTATATAATAATGAAAATACACAAATAAGGGCAGGTTAAATATTTGAAATTAAATATTTAAAAAGCCTACAAAAGGTTATCATTAGTCAATAAAAGTCAAAAACGATAATGGGTAGGCTTATTTAGTTATGTAAAGATAAATAAAAAAGGTTGTAAATGGTTGTTTTATAGCCTTTTTTGTGTTTTTAAAGTGAAAAAATATTTTTTTATAAATTTTTTTATCCACATCTATTGACAAAGAGCTAATATAGTAATACTCTTATTTTAAAGTTTTTAAGTTTCCTATAACCGAACGCTACTTGTTTTATTAATTTTAATTTATTATTGATATCCTCTAAATAACCATTTGTATATTTAGGGTATGATATCGTATTTTCAATATAACTAGAATACTTTCTAGATGTATTAAGTGACTTTCTTATACATATAGGTAATGTTCTTTCCTCATGTACTATTTCTTTAAATTTATCATAATCTTTTTTCTTTATGTTTTTCCTTATATCCTACACAAGATATTTTTAATCTATAGTTTTTTTACTAGTTCTAGTATAAATTGTTTTTGTATTATCATTTATATATTATATCGACTGGTAGTTCATCTGTGTCTTTTAATAGTAGCCACCAATGTTTTTTATATCATTTACAACTCATATTTTAAATAAATAACTTTTTATAGTTCTACAGGTAATTATTGTTAATAACAATAATTATTTTTTGTAAACAAACAAAAAATAAGAACTCTCTATTAAGAAGTTGAGGGTTCTTTTAAATATAAATTTATTGAAAAATAATAACTATAGAACGTATATTAAAAGACTTGTTTTTCAAAAATATTGTAGTGATTATTGAGAAGAATATTGTATTAATGAAAAAAGATAAACATTTTACTCTTTTTTATTCCATTAATTTCAGTTGTAGGTAGATTTTTTTTCTAAAAATGTTATAATTTATAGTGGGAAGTAGTCATTTTTTAATACAGAAATTGGGTCAGTCCGTATTTAAAAATTTGTTTTTCCAACTATTATAAAAGTAACTTTAAGGAGGATATTATATTTAATGAAGAAAAAGATAAATATTTTACTCAAAATGTTTATGGCTTTGAGCATTATTGTTTGGAGTATTGTAAGTAGTCTTGCTACCAGCAATACAGCTAAGGCAAAAGATGCCCATGCCCAGCAAAACAGAATAGAAAGAGTAAAGACAGATTTAGATTTGTCAAAATTACAATTGTATCAATTCTCACTTAAACAAGAGAATATGCAAATTATTAATAGAGGTGATTCAGTTATACAAGGTATTGTTGAGCCAAACACTGATTCAAGTGGAAGAAAATGGACTAAATCAACTGTATTTCTAATGAAAATTGATAAATCAAAAGGAAGACAGGAACAGGTATTTAGTAATCCACTTAAATTAAAATTTTTTAATGCAGGAACAGTAAATGGTAAATAGGTAGATGTTTATATTGATATTTTAGAAGCAAGATTTATTCGTTCATCTAATGATAACGGTGGTGGTGATGCTGCATTTAAAGATTCTAGCAAAACTGCAGTTCCGTTCTTAACAGTTGATGAAAACTGGGGACAAAAGTCTATCCAAATTCAAGATTATATTTGGCCTAATCACCCGAACCTTAAATATAGCCTTGAGCGTGCATTTAATATTAGCGTAGCAACAAAAGTAACATATAAATATGCAGATGGTACTCCTATGGATCTTAAAGTTGTTATGCAACCATCGGATATTGATGTAACAAACAGTAATACAGGCGTAAAAGAAAAATTCTGGCTTAGTCAACCTGAGACTAAAATAGATAAATTAGTTATGAATAATGCTAATAAGTTGACAGAATTACAAGAAGGTGGATGGACATATTGGGAACACAGTAGGAACATTACTACAGAAGAAAAATGGAAAGAACACAACGAAACAGGTTTTGCAGTTAGGTCAATTGACAATACTATTCAGTTTTCTTATACAAGTGCTGCTGTAAGTGGCGGATTGTTTGGTTTCTATACAGAGTTACCAGAAAAAGCACCTAAAAAAACTGTTGATCAAGAAACTATACCAGCTGAAAAAGATCAAGAAATCACTTATACTGGTAAATTCACATCGCCAAGGCCCGGAATTGATGTAATAGGTGATCTTCGTAGTCTAAAAATGTCCGATACATTTGATGAAAGACTTGATTTCAAAAGTTTAGATGTTAAACTTGAGGGACGAACACTAACTTTTGAGAAAGATTACTCTATAAGTAAAAATGGTCAAACGGTAGTTGTAGAAATTATTAATAAAGAACTATTAGGTCGATCATCACAAGGGAAGGAATATGAAATCAAATATCATACAAAAACAAATGATAAGATTAAAAATTCTGGAAAAGATATCCAAAACCGCGTTACAATGATTGTTGATAATGTGGAATTACATTCGAATTATGTGAAAACGGAGTTATTGTACAAACAAACTCATGAATTTAAGAGCTTAGTTCCTAATAAAGATTTACCAAAAGAAGTAATTGACTTAACGCCAGGGGCAGTAAAAGGACTTAAAAATGGAACAGTAGCAAAACCGGTTATGCCTACAAAAACAAGTGTTGTAACAACAGATGGTATTTGGGAATTTAAAAATTATGACCAAAACCAAAAAGTAGTAAAAGGGGCGGATGTTCACTTTATAGGATATTGGAATTTTACACCACATACACAACCTAAGAAAGAAGTCTATACAGGAAACACAACAACAAATATAGACGGACAAGAAGTAAAAGCGGGACAAGAATTAACATACGCGATTACATACAAAAACACAACAGGTGAAGACAGAGATGTAACTGTAACAGATAAGATACCGGTATATACAACATTTGTATCAGCAGAAGACGGTGGAAGAAACGAAAATGGAACAGTAACATGGAATAGAAATGTTAAAAATGGAGAAAGTTTCACATTCAAATTCAAAGTCAAAGTAAACGGAGATGTGAATGGAAATAAAGTGGATAATGTAGCGAAAGTAAACAACGGTAAAAACGAGTATACAACAAACGAAACGCACAATCCAACAAATCCAGAGCCTAAGAAAGAAGTCTATACAGGAAACACAACAACAAATATAGACGGACAAGAAGTAAAAGCGGGACAAGAATTAACATACGCGATTACATACAAAAACACAACAGGTGAAGACAGAGATGTAACTGTAACAGATAAGATACCGGCATATACAACATTTGTATCAGCAGAAGACGGTGGAAGAAACGAAAATGGAACAGTAACATGGAATAGAAATGTTAAAAATGGAGAAAGTTTCACATTCAAATTCAAAGTCAAAGTAAACGGAGATGTGAATGGAAACAAAGTGGATAATGTAGCGAAAGTAAACAACGGTAAAAACGAGTATACAACAAACGAAACGCACAATCCAACAAATCCAGAGCCTAAGAAAGAAGTCTATACAGGAAACACAACAACAAATATAGACGGACAAGAAGTAAAAGCGGGACAAGAATTAACATACGCGATTACATACAAAAACACAACAGGTGAAGACAGAGATGTAACTGTAACAGATAAGATACCGGCATATACAACATTTGTATCAGCAGAAGACGGTGGAAGAAACGAAAATGGAACAGTAACATGGAATAGAAATGTTAAAAATGGAGAAAGTTTCACATTCAAATTCAAAGTCAAAGTAAACGGAGATGTGAATGGAAACAAAGTGGATAATGTAGCGAAAGTAAACAACGGTAAAAACGAGTATACAACAAACGAAACGCACAATCCAACAAATCCAGAGCCTAAGAAAGAAGTCTATACAGGAAACACAACAACAAATATAGACGGACAAGAAGTAAAAGCGGGACAAGAATTAACATACGCGATTACATACAAAAACACAACAGGTGAAGACAGAGATGTAACTGTAACAGATAAGATACCGGCATATACAACATTTGTATCAGCAGAAGACGGTGGAAGAAACGAAAATGGAACAGTAACATGGAATAGAAATGTTAAAAATGGAGAAAGTTTCACATTCAAATTCAAAGTCAAAGTAAACGGAGATGTGAATGGAAACAAAGTGGATAATGTAGCGAAAGTAAACAACGGTAAAAACGAGTATACAACAAACGAAACGCACAATCCAATAAATCCGGAACCTAAGAAAGAAGTCTATACAGGAAACACAACAACAAATATAGACGGACAAGAAGTAAAAGCGGGACAAGAATTAACATACGCGATTACATACAAAAACACAACAGGTGAAGACAGAGATGTAACTGTAACAGATAAGATACCGGCATATACAACATTTGTATCAGCAGAAGACGGTGGAAGAAACGAAAATGGAACAGTAACATGGAATAGAAATGTTAAAAATGGAGAAAGTTTCACATTCAAATTCAAAGTCAAAGTAAACGGAGATGTGAATGGAAACAAAGTGGATAATGTAGCGAAAGTAAACAACGGTAAAAACGAGTATACAACAAACGAAACGCACAATCCAACAAATCCAGAGCCTAAGAAAGAAGTCTATACAGGAAACACAACAACAAATATAGACGGACAAGAAGTAAAAGCGGGACAAGAATTAACATACGCAATTACATACCAAAACACAACAGGTGAAGACAGAGATGTAACTGTAACAGATAAGATACCGGCATATACAACATTTGTATCAGCAGAAGACGGTGGAAGAAACGAAAATGGAACAGTAACATGGAATAGAAATGTTAAAAACGGAGAAAGTTTCACATTCAAATTCAAAGTCAAAGTAAACGATGACGTTAATGGACAACGAATTGACAATGTAGCGAAAGTAAATAATGGTAAAAATGAGTACACAACAAACGAAACTCATAATCCTACACCACCAACACCACCAGTTACACCACCAGATAATCCTTCTGTACCAAATGAGCCAAATAATAATTCTCCACTACCGAATACAGGATTAGCTGGAATAGATGTTACAGGTTTAGGAGTTGTACTAGCAGCTTTAGGAACAGTGTTGTATTATCGTAAAAGAAAAAATTAAAATAAAATATAACAATTTATTTTAATAATTTTGGTTCTTTGTCAAATTCGGTTGATGAAGAAAAATGGTTCTTTGTCAAATTCGGTTGATGAAGAAAAATAAGGAAGGAGCTATGCTATGCTAAATAGTATAGCTTTTTTCTTATTCTTACGTTTTACTTTTAATTCTTTCCTTTTATCAAGAATAGCTAAACGTTCTTCTTTAGAATATCTAGGTTTTTTATCAGTATTAGAAGAAGAAAATAGACTAAAAACAAGAAGAATTTTACCTCTAAAGTTACAAAAAGATCTATATCCATAAGAAATACGTTTAATAACTTTAATCTTATTATTAATCCCCTCCAAAGGGCCATTTGATAATCCATTATAATACATAGTATTTTTAATCTGTCTTTTATATTTTCTAAGAGTTTTAATAGCCGTAAACATATATCCAGGTAAAGTAGATTTATCATTAACCAAAGTATTAAACTTATTAAAATCATCTTTTTCAAGAGCTTCTCTAAGCTCTTGAACAAGCCAATAACATTTATAAAGTGCAGAATCTTGTTTAATCAAATAGTTCACAATATTATCTTCTAAGTAGAGTTATCTAGATCATCGTATTTCATAAGAAGATTTTTCCAATAGTATTTTAATTGCCTGTATAAGTCTTTATCTTTATCTTTAATGCTATTCATGTATGATATTCTATATTTATTAAAAGCTCTATTAACTAGTTGAACAATATGGAATCTATCGACAATGATTTTAGCGTTAGGGAAAAGTTCCCTAATAAGACACTTATAACCTGAATTCATATCAATGACTATAGCTTTAACATCACAACGTTCTTTGTAAGAATAGTACAAAAAGTAATTTTTTATAATATTATTTGTTCTACCTTGAAGTATGTTTTGTATTTGATGGTTCAATGCATCAGAATAGACAAAACTCATATTACTCACACTATCAGAAGTAGATGAAAGCTCATCAAAGCACATGTATGCAGGTAATGATGTAGGTCTATCCAGAGTTTTAGAGAGTTCACATTGTACTCTCCATACAGTATTAGTAGAGATAGCGTAGGATTTGGCTATTTGTTTCATAGTTAACTGATTAGACAGTTTTTTAATTATATATACCAGCTCTTAAATTTTTAGAAGTATTAGAATATTTTCTAACTTCGGTAGTCTGAGTTGCAAAGGACTTATTACGGACTTTACATATAAAACGTTGCTTATCTAGGAAAAGAATGACAGGTTTATCAGAGATAAAAGGCATTTTAAGCTTTACTCTTCTATGACCATTTTTTCTTATAAGGCAGGGAGAATTTTGATTACAATGAGGACAAGTTTTAGGAGAATGTGACAGTACACCATAATAAATAAGATATATTTGGTTATTAATTTTTACTTGATTTATTTTATCTAGAATATTTATATTTTCATCGGTTATTTGTAGAGTTATTTTATGATATTTGTTATAATTAGGCATATGAATGTAAAGTTCCTTTCGATTTTGTATGCACTTAAATTATATAGGAATTTTACATTCTTTTCTATATTCTTATAAAATTTAAATACGGTTGATTTTTTTTATCAACCGTATTTATTATAGAACCAGATTTTTTCTTTATTCATAATTCATATAACCAAATCAACATTTATTTTCTTTTCTTAAAATCTATAGTCTTACATTATATTTTTCATCTGCGACTACAAGACCTTTTCTTTTTACTCTATTTACCTGTCCTGATTGCTTTAATACTCTAAATATACATATATTTGTAGGATTAAACATTTTTAGTTATAGGGAAAACCCTAAATTCAAGTATCCTTTTAATCTTTAATTGTTAAGCTGTAGTATTTATAGTTTATATAAATTTTCACATATTCAAAGATATTTCCGTCAGAAAAATAAGTATATCTGTCGAACTCGAAACAAGGCTCACCTTCTTTTGCGATGAAGTCAGCAACTTTTTTCGGTGGATCAACTACAACTTTCATGTATTTTTTAGATTTTTCTTGGTGAATATCGATACGATATTTTTTTCTAATCATTGTTGCCAATTCTTTGAATCCATCTATATCAGCTATATTGATATCTGGTAAATATTTAAGTGGAATATAGTTAGTTTGATGAGCCCAACTAACATTTCCGATATATTTGATACGTACAACTTTCAGTAATTTTTGATTTTTAATTTTTAATTTCGCACAAAGTTCTTTATCCTGAATAATTTCCGCTTCTATAACGTCAGAATGTTCAGAAACAGATTCTTTAAAGTGTTTGTGGAAGTTGTTGTTTTCTGTCACGTAGACTTTTTTATTAACTAATGTTTTATTAACAAAACTTCCTTTACCTTGGATTCTAAAAATATATCCTGCAGTTTCCAACTCATTCAGAACTCGCACAGCAGTCGTACTACTTACGTTGTAAATTTCTTTGATTTCTTTTTCTGTATAAAGTTGTTCTCCCTCTTTAAACATACCAGTTTGTATTTTTAAAATAATGTCATTAATAATCTTTTCGTATTTTTTCAAAAGTAAACCTCCTAGTTAATAATATAAATAAAATCCCCTAAAATTTAATGTGTTAATTTAATTTTATAATATCATTTAAAGGAAATTTTGTAAAGATAAAATAGAAATTTTTAATAAAAATTTTTTGAGAAGATATAAAGAAATGTTGGTGTATTTAACAAAAGATTATTTGAAATGAGAAAAAGAGGAAGCTATAAGTATAAAAAGAAACCTAAATCTAGGATTTAAGTTTCTTCTTCAATTAATTTATTTTTTAACAAATGGGCTTATAGCACCGTATAGAGCTGCGTCGTTTCCAAGTGCAGCAGCTAAGAATTTAGTTTTGTTAATTTTTATCGGGTGTAGTTCTCTTACTTTTGCTTCAAGTTTGTTAAGAAGATAATCTCCTTGAGCAGAAACCGCACCACCGATGATAATATATTTTGGATCTAAAATACAAAGAAGATTAACAATACCACGAGCTACTTCGTATAACCACTCATTAAGAATTTTTAGGGCGTTAGTGTCTTCACGTTTACAAAGATCGAAAAATTCGATAACGCTAAGACCGTCGTACATTTCGGCTTTAATTTTGCGGTCAAGCGCGATAGTAGACGCACGTTGTTCATATGTTGTATCAGTTTCAACATCATATACAGATTGCCCGATTTCTCCAACACCGAAGTTAGAACCGAATGGTAAGCTGTTTAAGTAGTAAGCTCCACCGATACCTGTTCCTAATGCCATACAAAATACTTCATCAAGACCTTTTGCTCCACCTAACCATTGCTCACCAAGAAGCGCGCAGTTTACGTCGTTATCAACATAAACATCTACTCCTAGTCGATCTCCGAAATCTTTTTTGAAGTTTGTACCTACATAGTTTTTAATAGTTGGAGCGGCACGAATAACTTCCATGTGTATATTATCGATTACCCCAGCGGCTGAGATTCCAGCTGCGTTGAAGTTATAGCTTTCACGGATTTTGCTAGCGATTCTAAACATTTCGTCAGTGATTTTTACTGTTACATTATCAGGTGTTTTACAAGTTTCGTAATGGATAATTTTGTAATTATCATCAAAAACAGCAAATTTAATACTTGTTCCACCAATATCTATTCCTAAATACATATAATACCTACTTTCTTAATTTCAGAGCCTAAATAAATTGTTTATAAATAAGGACTTATAGCCAAAGACTCTTTATTATGTTTATTTTTAAAATGTTTTTCATTGATATATTAACATAAAAATAAAAAAATAGAAATAGTTTCTTTAGTTTTTGATTAAGGAAAGAAAAATCACTGATATAGAAGCCTAAATAAATCGTTAAAATATTAGAAGTCGTGTGTTTTAGTAAATAAGGGTAGAGACAGAATAGCTAATATAGTTTTTTTATGGTATTATATCAATGTGATGAAATATAGAGAATATTTATGGTAAGGAGATAGTTATGGATACAATAATATTTTTAGAACCTGTATTTGCTGAAAGAATATGGGGAGGAAGAAACCTAGAGAAATTCAACTACGATATTCCTGAAGGAAATATAGGTGAGGCATGGGTAATTGCTGCTCATGAAAATGGTAGCTCTTTAATAAAAAATGGTGAGTTAAAAGGTTTAACATTAAAAGAAGCCTACGAGAAAAGACCGGAACTTTTTACTAAGAAAAAATACGATAAATTTCCATTGTTGGTAAAAATTTTAGATGCAAGTGATTACCTATCTGTGCAAGTTCACCCAGAAGATGACTATGCACGTGTAAATGAAAATGGTGAATTAGGGAAAACAGAATGTTGGTATGTTCTTGATGCGAAAGAAAATGCAGAATTAATCTATGGTCATATAGCGAAAACGAAAGAAGAGTTCACTCGTGGTATCGATGAAGAAAAATGGGATGATTTATTTATTAGAGAAAAGGTAAAAAAAGGTGATTTCTTCTATATCCCAGCGGGAACTTTACATGCAATAGGTGCAGGGAACTTAATTTATGAAGTGCAACAAAATTCTGATACAACGTATAGAGTTTATGATTATGACCGTACGGATAAAGATGGTAACAAACGTGAACTACATATAGAAAAAACAAAAGATGTAACTGCGGTTCCTTTTGAAAAAGTCCAACTAGAGCAAGAAGTTTACGAAGTTGGAAATATAAAAGTAACGCAACTTGCAGAAGAAAGATATTTTGGTGTTTATAAAATCGAAGTATCAGGAGAGGCAGAGTTAACAAAGAACGATACAGGGAATTTATTCACAGTGTTAGAAGGTCAAGGTCGTATTAAGGTAGAAGATACTGTGTATGATATTAAAAAAGGAGATAGTTTTATTCTAACAACTCAATGTAGCGATTGTCGGTTAGATGGGGATATGCTGCTTATAGGAAGTTACGATAGATAAGTACCCTTAATCATAGAATAGAGAAAAGTGATGGCAAAGAGATGTTTGTCATTGCTTTTTATTATGCCTAATTAACGTCAGAGGGGGGATAGCTAAAAAGTATTTAAAGAGTTAAAGTGTTTTAATGTGTTAAATAATTAACTTCTATATTGCGATGAGAGATAAATACCTAAAAGGCAATTTATGGAAGTGAAGTAATAGTGGATACTACTTTATCAATATAAGGTGCTAAAGGGTTTTAAAAAAAATAAAAAATTAGAATTTTTGGCTTGACAAACAAAAGTAAACGTTTTACAATATAATTGTATTAAAATTTAATGTGTTAAATAAAAAGCTAAAAAGCAAATAACGGAGGTTTTTATAATGAAAGATTTAAAAGGGCTGTATTCAGCATTGCTTATCCCATTTGACGAAAATGGTGAGGTAAAAGAAGAGGGATTACGTCAAGTAATCGAGCACAATATCAACGTTAGTAAGGTTGATGGATTATATGTTAATGGAAGTAGTGGGGAAAACTTCTTATTAAACACTGCTCAAAAGAAACAAATTTTTAAATTTGTAAAAGAAGTAGTAGGGGATAGAGTAAATCTTATCGCTCAAGTTGGATCGTTAGACTTAAACGAAGCGGTAGAACTTGCTAAATATGCAACAGAATTAGGCTATGACTCATTATCAGCAGTTACTCCATTCTACTATCCATTATCATTCAACGAAATCAAACATTACTACAAAACAATTATTGATGCAACAGACAACAGCATGATTCTTTACTACATTCCTTTCTTAACAGGGGTTAAAATTAGTTTAGATCAATTTGCTGAATTATTTGAAGATGAAAAAGTTATCGGTGTTAAATACACAGCGGCTGACTTCTATCAACTTGAAAGATTTAGAAGAAGATTCCCAGATAAACTTATTTGGTCTGGATTTGATGAAATGCTAGTTCAAGCGGCTATTACAGGAGTAGATGGAGCTATCGGTTCTACTTACAACGTAAATGGACAAACAAGTAAAAAAATCTTTGAACTTGCTAAAGAAGGTAAAGTTGCAGAAGCTTATGAACTTCAACATCAAGCTAACGATGTAATTGAAAAAGTTTTAGAACTAGGATTATACCAAACTCTAAAAGAAATCTTAAAAGTAAAAGGTATCGATGCTGGTTACTGTAAACAACCTATGAAAGTATTCGACCCAGCAAAAGTAGCAGAGGTAGAAAAATTAGTTAAAGATTACAATCTTTAATTATTAATGCAGGAGTAAATAGGTTAAGGGGAAAATATAAGGCGAAGAGCCTGGAAGTAAATATGTTTTAAAAAATAGGAGGAAGGTACCATGGATAAAGTAGGATTTGGTACGTTAAACAGTATAGTTTTAGCAATATATTTACTAGCTATGCTAGGAGTAGGTATGTATTTCACTAAAAAAGCCGGGGAGAGTACAGAGGCGTTTTTCAAAGCTGGAGGGAAGGTTCCTTCTTGGGCAGTAGGATTTTCAATTTATGCAACAACGCTATCTGCCATTACATTTATGGCGACGCCGGAAAAAGCATTTAATGGAGACTGGACATATGCAGCAGGGAACGTTGCGATTATCGCGATTATTCCGATATTAATTTATTACTATGTTCCGTTCTTTAGAAAATTAGATGTAACGACAGCGTATGAATATTTAGAAGAACGTTTCAACCCAAGTATGCGTGTTATTGGAAGTGTTTTGTTCTCATTATTCCACATTGGGCGTATTGCGATTGTAGTTTATTTACCAACAGTTGCAATTACTTCAGTGTCAACAGTTAACCCATATTTAGTATGTGCGGCAATCGGTATACTTTGTGTTATCTACTCGTTTATGGGAGGTATTGAAGGGGTTATTTGGACAGATGTTATTCAAGGAATTATTTTACTTGGAGGAGCTATTCTTGTTATTATTCTTGGGGTATACCAAGTAGGTGGTTTTGGAAATGTTGCAACAGATGCTCTTGCTAACGGTAAAATCGTTACAGCACAAAAATTCAGCTGGTCATTTACAGCGTCAACTATTCCAATTATCTTTATAGGATCAATCTTTAATAACTTACAACAATATACAGCTTCTCAAGACGTTGTTCAACGTTATAGTACTACAGAGTCTATTAAAGAAACTAACAAATCAATTTGGACAAACGGATTATTAGCATTTATCACTATTCCGATTTTCTACGGAATGGGGACAGTTCTATACAGTTTCTACAAAGGGGCAAATGCTGTAACAAAATTACCGGATTTCATGAACGCGGAAGTAGTAGGAAAAGCAGCTAACACAACAGCTTTAGTACCTTACTTCATCTTAACTGCATTACCAGCAGGTGTTGCTGGATTAGTTATCGCAGCTATTTTAGCGGCAGCTCAATCAACAATTTCTTCAAGCTTAAACTCAATTTCAGCTTGTATCACTGTTGATATTAAACAACGTTTCTTCGGTACTAGTAAAGACGCTAAACAAGACGTTCTTTTAGCTCGTGTTATTATTATCATAGCAGGGGTATTAGGAACAATCGCAGCATTGTACTTCGTAAATACTAACCAAAAAGAAACTTGGGATTTATTCCTTAAATATACAGGTTTACTAGGGGTGCCTCTAGCAGGAACATTTGCATTAGGTATCTTTACTAAACGTGCAAATGGAGCTGGTGCATTATTAGGACTTATCGTAGCAGGATTAGTTTGTTACTATATCCAAGACTACACAACTTATGCAAAACAAAGCCCATTCATCTTCTCTGGATTCTCATTCTTAAGTTCATTAGTATTCGGATATATTTGTAGTTTCTTCTTCAAATCTACAAAAAATATCACAGGACTTACTATTCATACTAAAGATCAAGAATACATAAAAGAAGCAAAATAATAAATTAATTTGATTAAATAACAAACTTACACAATAAAAGGCAGCCCTAAAATATTTAGGGCTGTTTTTTATAAATTAGATATTGTGATATTTGTAAGAAGCGGTTATAATTTAATTGCAGAACGAAATAGAAAGGAGTTTTTATGGATATTACTGAATATTTAGGAAGTTGGAGTAGACCTCTGGATTTTGACAGTTATTGGGATAAAAAGCTAGAATTTATAAATAGTGTGCCATTGGATTATGAGCTAACAGAGGTCGAGTTTTCAAACTTCGATAATGTAAAATACTACGATTTGTATTTTACAAGTTTTGATGGAGCGCGTATTTATGCAAAATTTATAAAACCTGTGAGTAATGGTGAAATTCCAGCCTTGTTATATTTCCACGGTTATCCAGGATGTAATCGAAACTGGTTTGAAAAAACAGCGTATGCTTCGTTAGGTTATGCGGTTTTTGCGATGGACTTTCGAGGTCAAGGTGGAAAAAGTCAAGATATAGGTGGTATTCTTGGAACCACTGTTGCAGGGCATATAGTTGCTGGTATTGATGATGAGTTGGATAATATGATTTATGTTAAAAATATTCTTGATATGTGCTTGCTTATTCGTATTGCGAAAGATATTGAAGGGATAGATGCTAATAATATAAATTGTGCTGGTGGCTCACAAGGTGGGGGCTTTGCGACAATGTGCGCAGGTTTGAACGACATAAAAAAATGTATAATTCTTTATCCGTTTTTATCTGATATGAAAAAAGTTTATGATCTTGATCTAGATTTAGTCGCCTATGAGAGTATCCGTTATTATACACGCTGGTTCAGTTCAACAGGGGAAAATGATGAGAAACTATTCAATAGATTAGCGTATATAGATGCGAAAAACTTTGCGCCGAGAGTAAAGTCGAAAGTACTATTTGGAGCTAGCAATATCGATGTTATTTGTCCGATAGAAACACAGCTTGCAGTGTATAACAATTTGAATTGTGAAAAAGAGTTGGTTTTGTATAAAAAATACGGTCACGAAAACATACCGGACTTTAATACAAAAACGGCAAGATTTTTATTAGAAGACTAGCAAAGAGAACAAGTCTGCATGCTAGATTGTAGAAAATCTAAGAGGAGGATAAGAACTAGTGAAATTAGAAAAAAATAGACAATTTGAATATAATTTTAACAAAATTGCCGATAATCATCCAAGGTTGGATTACTATGAATTAACCTATACAGCAGTAGATAATTCAAAAATTTACGCAGAAGTAATGGTTCCTAAAGGACAAGTGCGAGGTTTATTTATAGAAATACCAGATTACAAAGCTTCCCCAAAAGATTATCTTAACCTGGGGAGATACGCAATACTTGATTATGCAGTAGCTTCATTACATGTTCGAGGACAAGTAGGGCGAAGTGAAAATAGACAACCAGCTTCAATTTATTTCCCATTTTTAAACAATCAAAATGATGAATTATATTATAATTTTGTTTATCAAGATGCAATAGATTTAGTAGCGGCGTTAAAAAAAGAATTTCCTGAATTAGAGATTAATGTTTTAGGAATAGGACAAGGAGCTAGTATGGGCTTAGTTGCAGCTGCAGTAACAAAAGATATAGCGAGATTATTTATCTCAAACGCCCAAAATATAGATTTTGAAACTATTTTTAAAACAAATGCAGATATAGGGATTTACGAAGCTATTCGAGATTATAATCGTAATTTCCCACAAAAAGAAGACTATATGTTAGATTGTTTAAGTGAAATAGATATTCTTAATTATGCAAAAGAAGTAGAAGCACAAGTTTATTATGGTTACTCACATCTTAACGTAAGAACACCGAAAAAATGCCAAGATAAATTATTGGAATTATTACCGAATAAAGAGATTATTCATTACCGAAAATTTGAACATGAAGTGCTTCAAGAACACTTCTTCGATGAGTTTGTTTTGAAAAAATTGAGCGTATTGTAAATGGAGTATAGTAAAATAGGGGAAAAACTGAAAAATATTTAATATAATAATGTTAAAAAACAAAGGTACTATCAAAAGGAGGTAGTATCTTATTTTTTATGATTAAATAAATGATTAAGATAAAAGTAAGGTATAATAGATAAAAATAAAAAGGAAAATAGTCAAAATAATGAAAAAGATATTAGCCACAATAGCAATAATAGTGCTGATGATAGTTGGAATGATACAAATCGATAAATATAGAGTAAAAAGTATAACGCATGGAGAAGAAGGGAAAGCAGCTATAGAAAAAATGTTGAAGGGACTAGACGAAAAAGCTCTAACATCAAAGGGTAAAATAAAAAGTTACAAAATAGATGATAATTATACTCATAGGAATCCAATGGGAGGAGTTAGTGTAAAAATAGTGATTAATGGAGATGAAAGTCTATATTTAGGAACTATATTAAATAAATATCCATCTAGTAAAGAATATGACTTAGGTGTTCTTAGTTTTTCTCCTGAGTTACGTAAACTAATATATAAATAATGCGATTAAGAGTTATAAGAAGAAGTTAAATAAACACTGGATAACTCCAAAAATAGTAAGTCGATTGTAGTAGACATTTTAATAATATATAAAAACCGTGAATCTAAAATAGCTAGATTCACGGTTTAATGTTATTTCATTTTCCCAAGTTCTTCAGTAAGTTTTTCTTCAGTTAATGAACCTGAGAATCTATTTGCTATAGTACCATCACTATTGATAAAAATATGAGATGGGAATGAGCGGATTCCGTAATTTATTAAGAAACGATCGTTAACATCAAATAACACTGGGTAAGTAAGGTTAAGTTCTTTAGCTTTTGCTAGGATAACATCTTTACTTTTATCGCTAGGATTTTGATTTTTGAAGACTTCATCGTTAGGAGAAGTAATAGATAAAAAGACAATATCTTCTCTAGCTTTTACTTTTTGATAAACTTTTTCGAGTTCTGGAATTTCGCGAAGGCACGGTCCGCACCAAGAAGCCCAAACATTGATATAAACTTTTTTACCTTTAAAGTCGCTAAGTTTAACTTCTTTTCCATCTTTATCCATTACAGTAAAGTTATAAGCCTGAGTTGTTGTTTTCTCTTCTTTTTTTTCTTGAGAAGAGTTTGATGTATCTTCTTTTTTAGGTTCTTCTTTTGAACAAGCTGTTAAAAGAAGTGAGCTACTAAGTAAAGCAGCGCCTAATAGTGATAATTTTTTCATAAGTTAGTCTCCTTTTTAATTAAAATATCTCATAAGTGATACAAAAGAACCACTTAGTATTAATATACCAATTATAATTAATATTATTCCTGAAATTATTTGTGTATATTTTAAAATATTAGTATGTTTCTTGAATATTCTCAATAACGTAGATGCGAAAAATGCTACAAAAATAAATGGTAAGATAAATCCTAAACAATATACTAATACCAAAATTATACTCATAATACCCGTATGGCTAGAAGCGTATAAAAATACACTCGCTAGGATAGGGCCAATACATGGAGTCCATGAAAAACTAAATGTAAAGCCCATTAGAAAGGCTAAAACTGGAGTAGTTTTGTTACCTTTTCTTTTTACTTTATCTTTAATGGAAAACTCTTGTTTTAAAAAACCGATTTTGAAAACTCCAAGTTGAAGTAATCCCATAAAAACAATAAGTATTCCACTAACTATTTGCAAAGTTTTAATATTTTCGTTTAAGAAAATACTAATAAAGCTTGTTGCAAATGCTAAAATGAAAAATGTCGAGCAAATACCTAAGACAAAGAATAATGTATTTGTAATGGTATTGCGTTTATTAAAAACCAATTCACCGTGTTCATTTTGCTCTTTTTTACCAGCCAGTATTCCGATATAGATAGGTAAAATCGGGATAACGCAAGGTGATAAAAATGACAACAGTCCTTCTAAAAATAAAAAGGATAATTTCACGAGTGAAACTGATGTGCTTAAATCTGTCATAAAGCCTCCCTTATTGGTGTAGTAGTAAGTGATATTAATAATTTTTTTCATTAAAAAACTTACACGATAACTATATAATAAAATATTTATTAGTGCAATTTTTATGCCTCAAATATAACTCAAAAATTACGACAGTAAAGCTTTGTGACAGGTTTTTATCACTATTGTTACAAAACTGTTACAAGTATTGAAAAAACTTTTTCTACATCATATAATGGTATTACGTCAAAATTAAAACGAAACTTAAAGCTGTTTAAATGGAGTTAAAGACGTATAGATATTAAAGTTTTGAAATAACAATTTAGAAAAAATAGAAATTTAGAAAATATTATTAGAGAGCGTTTAGCTCGAAATCAGAGTTTAAGGAGAAATTATTTTAGATGAGTAAATTACATAAATTAGTAGCAACAACAGCAATCGTATCAACAGTAGCTTTTGGTTTAGCACAAGTAGCTGACGCTGATACTTATACAGTAAAAAAAGGTGATACACTTTGGGATATCGCTATTAACAATGGAACAACTGTTGACCAACTTATGCACGATAACAACTTAACAAGTTCATTAATCTTCCCTGGAGATAAATTAACTTATAACACAACTGTTAACCAAGTAGCTCAAGCAAAACAAGAAGGATACTACTCAGTAGTTTTAGGAGATACTTTAGCGAAAATCTCTAGTAGATTTGGTGTATCAGTAGATGAACTTGTTAAATTAAACAATATCTCTAATCCAAACTTAATCTACGTTGGTGAAGTTTTAAGAATTGATGCAGCTGCAGCGGCTAAAACTCAAACAACAGCGGCTACAGTAGCAAAAGCATCTGTAACTCAAACTACATCTGCACAAACTGTAGTAAAAGTTGATCCAACAGCAACAGTAGCAGCGAAACCAGCAGCTACACCAGCTCCAGCTCCAGCGGCAACTCCAGCTCCGGCAGCGAAACCAGCAGCTACACCAGCTCCAGCTCCAGCTCCAAAAGCTGAAGTTAAACCAGCGGCTACACCGGCACCAGCAGCTACAACTCAAGTGGCGTCTTCAAACAAAGCGGCAGCAATTTATCAAGCAGCTATGGCTCAATTAGGAAGAATCCAAGATTGTACAATGCTTGTAACTAACTCTCTTAAAGCAGTAGGAATTAATTTCCACGACTGGCCAGCAGGATATATGAGTTTAGGAACTGTTGTTCCAGCATCTCAAGCTCAACCAGGAGACTTAGTATACTATGCTAACGGTGGTTTAGGATTTGCTCATATTGCTGTTTATGCAGGTAACGGACAAGCTATCCACGGTGGATGGAATGGTAACCAAACAGTAGTTAACAGTGTTAACGTTGGAAGTGGACCAGTATTTATCCGCGTAAGATAATTCGATAAAAAATAAAGCACTTTGAACATTTGTTCAAGGTGCTTTTATACTTTACTGGGAATGCTGTATAAAAATAAGTCCTAAGGTTTTCCTTAGGACTTATTAAGGTTTGATTTAAGAAAGTTCAGTTTGTAGTAATTCTTTAAAACAAAGTCCAGCATCGTGTAAATCTTTTTGATCAGGATGTGATTTTGATTCTTTCACCATATCTACCAAATCTGGTGTAACTTTGTGAATAAAATTAGGGTCTTTCCATGACAATATTTTAAAGACAATAAGTACCTTAGGGTCTATTTTCCCTTGGCAAATAAATGTTTTAAGGACGTCGTTACCACGTTCTTTCATAAAGTCTATATAATTGTTTATTGAGTCATCTGCATGGTAATGCTCTCGTGGAACACCACAAGTTAAAAAAAGCGCTACTTTTTTGTCTTTTATCTCTTGAATGTTTACAAAATCTTGCATTTTTTTGTTGGCAGTTGTTTTATCTGTCCAAGCACCTAAGATATACAGGTCATATTGTTCTTGTAGTTTTGTTTTTTGTCTTTTTATATCTAGTAAAGTTACATCTGCTAGGCTTTTTATCTCATTATAGATAGCCTCTGCCACTTTTTTTGTGTTTTTAGTTTTACTTGAGTAGGCTAGTAATATTTTCATAATTTACCTCCGAATTGTAGTAAACTTATTATAACAAAAAATAAAAGAAATATATAGTAGATTTTATAAATAATCTCTCGAAAAATGTTACTGATTATATTGAGAGAAAATTGCTTCGTAGGGGGTGGTTTTTTAGTCTTATAAAACGAGATTTATTAAGGGGATTAAAGGTTAACAATTGCTAGATTACGGGAAGTATAGTATTATAAAAATTATGATATGGAGGTAGAATTGATGGCGAAAATTTTTGATTTGACGAGTAATGCATCCTTTATCGTCTATAGGATAGAGACATTGACAAAAATGAAGACTTCAAAGAAGATGATTTATAATTATATTGAATTGGATAAAAAAACGGGAAGCTTTCCATCAGAGCTTGAGTTTGTAACGAGTTTCTATGATGAAAAAACGGGAAGTAGTGGAAGCTTATTTAAAAATACTAAATTAGATAATTATATTTTAGCTTATACGGGAACGAATTATTATTTTGATCGAGAAAAGGATTTGTATGCTGATGTTGTAGGTGTTTGCCTTGGACAAGGAGAACATTATCCACCGTGTTATAGGTTTTATAAGAGAATGGTAAAAAAGTATGGTGAAAATATTATTTTAACTGGCCATTCTTTAGGTGGGAATATCGCCATGCGTGTTGCTTTAGAATATAATGTTAAAGAAACAATAGTTTATAATGCAGCGCCGTTATATTTAAAAGATGGTGTTGATATTTTTATGACGCCAGATATGGGTGAAGCTTTATATTATGAGAGATTAGCCAGATATAATAGGAAAGTTAAGAAGATTGCTAAGAAAAAATTAGAATTTACAGGGTCTGTGAAGAGAATTGTTTCTGAAAGTGATATTTTCACGCGTATTTCGGAATTGTTGGGCATAGGCTGTTATTTAGGAGATGTTTATATAATAAAAGATGCAGGGATACATGGTATAAAGGGATTTTTAGGAGATAATCAAGAAACGATGGTAGCTCTTTTGGCAAATGGAGATGTTAATCATAAAAATATTGTTGCAGAGTATAAAGAATTTTCATTAGAAGATATTAAATTGTTAGGTATGTTATCGAATGATATTCTGACATCTTTGAGTGATCAGATTAACTCAACTTTGCAGAGTGAAACTGTCTTGAATAGTTTAAATAAAAATTCTTATAGTGTAACATTTAACAACTTTATACAGAGTGTGTTAGATGAAATTGAGAAGAAGAAAAAAACAAATGCAAAGTAAATATTTCATAGAGTAGATGATAAGGTAGGGTAAAGACAAGAGAGCTTTAAAATAGTTAAGAGATTGTTAATATACTTAATTATACGAATCTTCTACATATTAGGTGCTGAAAAAAAGAAAAAAAAATGATATAATATAGAAGAGTCTATGCGAAAAAGTAGAAAAATTAGACTATGAAATAATTTATAATTAAGGAGGAGCTCGGATGGCTGAATACAAAATTTTAGTAGTTGATGATGAGGAGCCGATTGCGAAAATTCTAGACTTTAATTTGAAAAAAGAAGGTTATGATGTAATTATAGCGAATGATGGAGAACGTGCGGTTGAACTTGCATTTAGCGAAAATCCTGATTTGATTTTACTAGATTTGATGTTACCTAAAAAAGATGGTATGGAAGTTTGTCGTGAAGTTCGTGCGAAGAAAAATATACCTATAATAATGCTAACTGCAAAAAATAGTGAGATTGATAAGGTGCTTGGATTAGAATTTGGGGCAGATGATTATGTAACTAAACCATTTTCTACAAGAGAGCTTATGGCTCGTGTTAAAGTAAATCTTCGTCGTGTTTTAAAACAACAAGAAGATGTAGAAGAGGAAAAAACAAGCGAGCTGGCGATAAAAGATATAGTTATTTATCCGGATGCATATGTTATTAAGAAAAATGGTAAAGAAATCGATCTTACGCGTCGTGAATTTGATTTGTTTTATTATTTAGCTCAACACCCAGGGCAAGTTTTAACTCGTGAAAACTTATTACAGACTGTATGGGGATATGATTATTTTGGAGATGTGCGTACAGTTGACGTTACGGTAAGACGTTTAAGAGAAAAGGTTGAAACTGATTCTTCACAACCAGAATATATTATGACACGTCGTGGTGTAGGATATTTCATAGGTGAAGAGTAATGAATTTATTTAATTACAAGAATGTTAATAGACGTTGGTTTTCGTCTATAAGGGTTAAGTTCGTTGTTGTCTATGTTCTTGTAAATATAATAGCTCTACAACTGATAGGGCTATTTTTTACAGCGCAACTTAGGACGTCTAATATAAATAACTTTGAACAAAATATTATTGAACAAGAAAAAATTCTGAATTACCATATTCGTGAAGAGTTAGATAAAGATGGTAAAAAAACTGATAATGAAGAGCAAGCAGGTAATGCATCAACGGATGGAGAAAGTATCAAAATAGAAGGAGATGTTGCTTCTGCTAATTCTAAGAGTGGTATTGCAAAACTTATTAGTGAATTTAATATACAAAAATTATTATCTGTTAGTATTATTGATAATAACTCTAAAGTTGTAGCTTCATCATCTAAAAATGGAAATGACGAATATTTAGCTAAAAGGTCATTTGATCCATTAGTTAGCCAAGTGTTAAAAACAGGAGAAAGTGCGAAAAAAATTCAGAATAATGTCGAATTAGGAAAGAGGGTTTGGATTTATGTCAGCCCTATAAAGCAAGGGGATAAAATCGTAGGTGTAGTATCATTAATGGCTGATATAGAAAGTGTTTATCAGGATGTTAATGGTATTACTAGAATCTTTATTATAGGGACAGTACTATCTATTTTAATTACGACAATCATAGGTTTCGTTGCCTCGAAGACAGTTACAAGTTCTATTGAAAAAATGAGTTCTCAAGTTAAAAAAATGGCGTCTGGGAACTATGGCACGGTTGTTGGGATTGATACTAATGATGAAATAGGAGACTTGGCAAAAGTATTTAATAAAATTTCTAAAAGGATAGAAGAGGAACAAGCGGTAACTGAGACAGAACGTAGAAAGCTAGCGACTATTATCGAAAGTATGATGGATGGTATTATTACGACTGACAATAATGGTCGAATAATCTTGATTAATACTTCTGCAGAAGATATGATTGGTGCTCGTGATGAGGAGATTTTTATCGGGAAAGATGCGTTGAAAATTTTGAATATTACAGAATATGAACATATCGGAGATATTATCGAGGCAGAAGATAGTTTACTTGTTAATACTTCAAAAACTGATGAAAGTTTGTTATTGCGTGCAGAGTTTTCAAAAATAGTTAAGGAAGAAAAAGAAGACCTGACGCAGATGTCAACGGAGTTAGAAGGATATATTATAGTTCTTTATGATGTAACGGATCAAGAACGTCAAGAAAAAGAACGTCGCGAGTTTGTTTCAACAGTATCTCACGAATTGCGTACGCCTTTAACAACGATGAATAGTTATATTGAAGCGTTGGAAGAAGGGGTTATAAACGATAAAGAACTAGCTCCACAGTTTATCGATACTATCCACAAAGAAACAAATCGTATGATTAGGATGGTTAATGAGTTAATGCAACTAGGGAAAATGGATATTAAAGAAGAGCATTATGAAAAAGAGTTTATAGATATTAATAAGTTGATTGAACAAATATCTAATAGATTTGAATTAACTCATCCGGAGAAGAATTTTATAAAACACACTTCAAAAACTCCTATTTTTGTTGAGGGTGATCAAGATAAACTTACTCAGGTGTTCGATAATATAATGAATAATGCCATAAAATATTCTCCAAATGGTAAAAATATAACGATTCGTGTGAGACAAAATTATAACCATAACAGGGTTAATATCTCAATAAAAGATGAAGGTGTCGGAATACCGCTAGTACATATTGATAAAATATTCAATAGATTTTATCGTGTTGATAAGAGTCGACAAAGAAGTATGGGAGGAACAGGTCTTGGACTTGCACTTGCTAAAAATATTATTGAGGCACATAAAGGTCGTATTTGGGCACAAAGTAGAGAAGGTTATGGGACAATTATTTTTGTAACCTTGCCTTGTGAACGAATAGATGATGAATGGTTATAAGGGGGCTCATATGAAAGGTATAAAAAGAGAACGATTTAAATCTGTTTTATTAGTATGTTTGGTATTTTCTAGTTTATTATTATCGTATTTAATAATAACTTATAAACCGGATTATGAGCTGTTCACTCGACGAAGTCAACAAAAATTACCAGAAGCTGATAAAAATAATTTAGTTGGATTTTTAATTCCGGATTCTGTGGTAAAAACATATCCAGGTATGCGAGAAGAGGCAATAGTTCCTAATTCTATCACCAAAATAGCAACTGTCGAGGCGGTAAAAGATAAGAAAGTTCTAAAAGAGTTGTTAATAGAACTAGCTAACAGTCAAAGTATCGAAGTCCGCGTGCGTAATCGTAATATAGAAGATATTACAACGAATAGTACTTCTGAAAAAATATCGATAAATTACCAGGAAACATTGGATTCGTCACTTGTTAAATCTCTTTTCTTTTCAGAAGAAAATTCTAATGTTAGTTTGGAATTTGATACTTTGGTAATGTTAAAGGATAGACCGAACATGTTGTATCTTTATAAAAAAGATGATAAAAACTATCTTCAAGTTACATTAAAAGAAGCAGTTTATGATAAAATAAATGAGAAATTCAATGAGAATAAAAAAGATTATTCAAAGTATAGTTTAAATAATAGGTTTATTTATTTAAAAGATGCTGACGAAGAAAAGGTAATTGATGAATATAATGCAGAAGAAGTTAGTATAACACGCCTTGCGAAAGATGTCTTTGAGAAAAAAGATGATGTTCGAGTTGGTGCTGATAATGAAATAACAGATGGCTATGCTATTTTGAAATCACAAAATCATAGAATAGTTTATACGAACCCTTCTAATGAAGGTGGAAAAGAGGTAGGAGCTACAGTCGCGATAAATAACACTATTAATTTCTTAGAATTAGGCTATACTAGTGATACTAATTACCAATTGACAACGTCCTTTGATGGAATAACTATTTTCCAAGAAACATATAAGGAGTCTATTGTTTTTAGTAAGGAAGGACACGCGGATATTGTTTCGGAAGATAATAGTAATGGTATATATCGCCTTACCTCTCCTAAGAGGTTGACAAAAACCTATTTATCTTCAAAAGAAGTAGGTCTTTTTGAAGTAGAAAAAACGGAATATGTTATTAACTACCTTTATAACAATACTAATTTAAAGAATGTAACGGACATAGTCTTAGGGTATGAAAAAACTTATAATAAAGAGAACAATAGTTTTAGTTATACACCTGCATGGTATGTAAAATATAATAATCGATATATAAGCTTTAAGAAAATAAAAGAGTTGGTAGCTGGAGGAGGAAAACTATGAATTGGGGCAAGATGAAAAGTCTATTTATTTATTTGTTCATTGTCTTAAACGCCGTGCTACTAGGTTCTTATATCTATACAATCCAAAAATATAAAACAGAAATAGTTCAAGAAAAAGAAATTATTGAAAAAGCTATGAAGAATGATAATATAACTGTAGAAGAAAGTACGAGTAAAAAGGAAAACTTAGGTTATGTCAATGTTACAATAGCTAGTTTTAAGGATTTTAAAAAAGAGAACTTGGGCTTGAATTATGATGTTGAAATTTCTGATAATGCATCTGTTTTAAAAGTTAGTACAGATACAGCTATAACAAATGTGTCTAAAGGGAATTATCGTGCGGAGCTAGATGCCTTTTTATTAGAAAAGTTCAAATTTGGTTCAGAATACACGTTTTCTAGTTATAGCGCAAAGAGAAACGAGATAATTTATGAGCAACAAATCGATGGTATTCGAGTTTTTGCGAATAAAAACGCTAGAATAGTATTTGACGTTGATTCAAATGGAGATGTAAAAAAATTCTCTCTAACTAGTGTTACTAATATAAAGAAAGATAAAAGTGAAACATTGGTAGCTCAGATGCAGGCAGTTAATAGGTTGTATCATGAAGACTTGATTCCCAAAAACTGTAATGTGAAAGCAACGTTAGGATATTATACTTATATTTCTCAAATAGAAAACCAAGTATTAATACCTACGTGGAGTGTTATCTTAACGACAGCTGATGGGAAAATAACTACGTATTATGTAGACGCAATAAATCTTAATATCTTAAATAGGCAAGGTGCAAATACCAAAAGCTAACTAATTATAAATAAAAAACTAGGTGTTAATAGATAAATCATATCCGAGTGGATAGATTATTTATTAACACCTAGTCTTTAATTTTTATAATTTAATTATTCAGAAAGATATGCTTTAAGCATCCAAATATTTTTTTCTAATTGAGTTTTAACACCAAGGGCAAAATCAGAAGTTCCTTGGTCACCTTCTTCTTCAGAAAGTTCCATAAGTTTAGAAAGATCTGCTTTTAATAATTCGAAGTCGTGGAAAACTGCAGCAACCATTTCTGAAGTAGTTTCTTTTTCAGTTGCTTCTTCGATAGTAGCTAGTTCTAATGCACCTTTAAGTGTAGAAACTGGGCGTCCACCGATTGCTAATAGTCTTTCAGCAGCTTCATCTAAAGTTGCTGTAGTGTAATCATAGTAATTTTCAAATACAGTATGTAGAGTATAAAAATTACGTCCATTTACATACCAGTGGAAGCTGTGTAGTTTTGTATAAAGTACTGTAAGATTTGCTACAAGTTTATTTAATTCGTTTATATGTTTCATTTTAAAATCTCCTTTATTTAATAATTATATTTACATTATAACATTCTGAATATGAGGTGTAAAGATTATTGCTCTCTAATAATTATTGAGAATTGTTATCAGTAAAATAATAGTTTCGTAAGTAAGTGCTATTAATAATAGATTTTTTTGGTGAAAGATAATTTCTAAAAAGTAAGTACATTATTTGAATGCGGAGGGATAATTTTGTTACAATAAGAATAAAGAAAGGAAGAAAAATGGCTAAGATTTGTATATTTTTAATTAACTTATATAGAAAATATATCTCCCCTTATACAAAACCTCGTTGCAGATTTTCTCCGACTTGCTCGATGTACGCGGTAGAAAGTTATAAGAGGTTTGGGTTTTTCTTAGGAACTTATTTAACGGTTAAAAGATTATTAAAGTGTCATCCGCTATATAAAGGGGAGTATTTTGATAATGTTCCGTTATTTAAAAAGGATATTTTCAAATATAATAGAAAAAAAGAAGACTAACACACTGTTCAAATTAAATTAGGTGTTAGTCTTTGTTTTTTTAGAAAACCGACAAAATTTGTTGTTTTGTCGGTTTAAAGGCGGAATTTTTGTTCTGGATAAATGGAGACTATGCAATCGAGAATCGCCGAGGTGGTCAATTTGAAATTAAGTTGCCCAACGATAATAACGGAATGCCCCTAAACTATAAGAGTATTTGTGATTAAGTCCTCATTATTATCCACAAATTCTAACTATAAGTGTTATTTTTCGACGCTATTTCCCGCATCTACCCATGCGGCAATTCCGCCCGGGAATCTATAAACATTTTTAAAGCCTGCTTCTTTAGCTATAACAGCACCAACATGACTACGTTCGCAACCTACAAAGCCGCAGTAAAGAACGATTTTTTTGTCTTTATTATCACCTAAAGCTTTTAAGAATGCTTCTTTTTCTTCAGGTTTTACATCTTCTATTTTTACAGGTAAAACAGCATTTACTGCAGATTTAATATGAGATTTCTCGAAACTTTTTGCTGGCATTGTATCAACAAGTACCATTTCTTCTTTTCCGTCAAGAGCTTTTTTTAGTTCTTCAGCGCTCATAAGGTTGTAATCCCCAGTTTTCACTGCTTTTACAAGTTTAATAGCAGCTTTTTCTACATCTGCTTCTTTTCCGTCTTTATAAGTACGTACAACTCCGTCGCCGCTAGAACTACATCCTGCAAGAGATGCCGCTAATAGAACGCTTGATAATGCAAGTGTAATTTTATTTGTTTTTTTCATAAGTAATATCCTCCTAATATCTTTACACTTTTATTATAACACACAAAGATTGATAAATAAAATATTTTTAGTAAAAAATTTCGTAAACAAGGATTTTTATTTCTGGTTTTATTGTTGTTTTATAAGAAATTATAGCGCAGATTATACAATAAATAATAAAAAATAAATTTATTTATTAATGATATATTTTTGACAGAATAAATATAAAAAAGCAATGTAATCGAAAAGATATGTATAAAAAATAAAAATACAAAATAGAATAGCCCTTAAAAAATAGGATAAAGTTTTTAGGAACAAATAAGTGTAGGAAAAAAGCTTCTTAAAATAGTTGAAAAAAAATTTAAAAAGGTATATTATATAAGTTAACAAAAAACAATGGAGATAAGGGATGAAGGAAATCTCCAATTGATATTTTATTGTGAGTAAGGAGGCTTGTTTTATGAGAAAAAGAATACTAGGAGCTTTGACTTTTATCGCTGCTGTTGGCGGGGTTATTTATATGAAAAATAATCCAAAATATAAAGAAATAATTCAAACTGTTAAGACCGCTGATGCACGCGGATTGTATGAAAAAATTATTTTTGAAAAAGATAAGTTGGCATTTACTACAAAATCAAAAATTAAAGATTATAAAATTGATTATGAAAGTATAAAGCAGGTTGGGGAAAAAATTTTTGCGCGACTAATAGTTAATAATGATGAGAAGTTAAGTATTGATACAGTAATCAATGAAGGCGAACCGCTTGTAGAAGAAGTAAAACATTCTGAAGAATTGGATGAGTTATTAAAAGAAGAATAGGGACTCATCAATTTTATTATAGGGATTAGGTATGTAAATATTACTTTCAAAGGACTTATTACTATATTAGATTTTATATTGATGTATTTATTTAGATAAAAGTTGGAAATAGTTTTGGACGGCTTTTATCTTTTTTTCAGGAATTATATAGTATTAAGTTAAAGATAAGGGATATAATAACATAGCTAAATAGTTGAAGGAGTTTATAGCTGTTAATACAAGGAATTATGCAGTTATCTAAAGTAAGGTTAAGAAGATGATTGAAATAATAGTAAATTCAAAACATAAAAAATCATTATTAGAGTTAGAAAAAATTGAAAATATCTTGAATCGAGAAAAAATTGAATATAGAGTTTTAAAAACGAGTGAAACAAAAAACGCGCAAAAGTTAATGGATGAGGTTTCTTCAAAGCAAATTATTGTAATTGGTGGAGACGGAACAATAAATGAAGTTATTAATAACTATCATGAAGAAGATATTATATACTTGGCGCAAGGATCAGGAAATGATTTAGCACGCTCATTACAATTAGAGAGGAGTTCCTCTTGTATAATAAAGTTGATAAATTCTAGTGATTTTAATGTATACGATGTAGGAGATGTGAATGGTAAAAAGTTCTGCTCAGGGTTTGATATTGGTTTTAATGCAGATGTTATAGAGCGAGTAGAAAAATCAAGACTAAAGAAATATTTCGGAAGTTATATTTATTTAGTTGAAGGAGTTATAACGATTTTAAAATTAAAAAAATACTATGCCAAAATTCAAGTAGGGGACAGTATTTTAGAGACAGATAAGTTACGTTTGTTAAATGTAATGATTCAATCATATGAAGGTGGTGGAATTAGATTTTCTAATACAGCTACAGGACGAGATGGGCAGTTTCATATTATGATAATGGCTGATATGTCTTGGTTTAGATTTGTTTATAATTACATTTGTTTGTTGTTAAATAAACATAATAAATTAAAAGGTATCAAAGTTTTAAAGGCTGATAGTTTATCGGTAGAAACATCGCAACCATATTACCAAATTGATGGTGAGTTAGTCGCAGAAAATAAAAAGATGCAACTTAAATGTATTAAAGAATTTTATAAGATTAAAAAAGAAGGAAGAAAATAATTATAGTTTTAGGAAATTAAAATGCTATAATTTGCTGAGGTAGTAAGTCTTTTTAGATTTACTACTTTTCTCTTTGTATACAAGATATATTGTCTATAATCTTTGACAACGAAATTTGCTAAAAAGATATAATTATAGAGTGGTCGGTGATTAGAGCCAATATTTATGATATAATTTTAATAAAGAGATAGGATTCATTAAAATATGTAGTATTGTGAGTAAAATTTGATTTTTTCTAAGTAGCAGAAAGGGACTATAATTTTATGAAAGGTGATATAAAAAAACATTATTTATACAAATATAATCAATATGTTTTTAATAAAAAATGGGCGAAGTACGAAGTTTTTCAAAACTTAAGTCAAGATGAAGTGGATGAGACTTGTGCAGAAGTTGCTCGAAAAACAAAAACACTAGCGTTAGTTTTTGGAATTTTATATCTTGTTATTATGTTTATGTTAACGATGTGGGTAATAATGAATCCTTATCAAAATAGTTTTACAAGTTGGTATTATAATACTTTAGAGGCTGTATCACCACTTATTAATGGGTATTGGGGTAGTGCACCTTATGAGAAAAAAGGAACTGTTCCGCTAATTTTTATAGAAGTATTACCTATCTTTATTCTTGATTTAATACCATTGTTATTATTTATTTTAATATTAGATTACATATTGTTAAAAAGAAAGTTAAATATTATAGCCAGATGTAAGGAGTATTAAGCTGGCAAGTCAGTATTTGAAGATTATTAATATTTCATGATGAGTGATTAAGGGGAAATCCGAAAAATTTCTAGTTAAATTGTAAGAAATATCTAATAAGGAGATGATTTTAATGATAGAATGGATTGAATATTTTTTAATAGGGCTTGAAGAAATGTGGAAGAATAGACTTTTTAGACACGCGACAATAACGCTTTTAGTAATATTTATGCTTATTATTTTTCGTAGATGTAGTATTGTTCGCCAAAGTAAAGGATCTTTTTTTGCACCTTATCATATAGCGGAAGGGAAGCTTTATATTCATAATGCATTTGTTATTAGAAAAAGAATTATTCCATTAAAAGAGATAAAATGTATTAGAATTTCTTGTTTTCGTGGAAGAAGTGGGGGAGGAAAGAGATATATGTTATACATCGATAATAAACAAGGTAAAACAACAGCCATTATTTTTGGAAAAGATAAGAAAAATGATAAGTTGATAGAGGAGTTAATTAAAGAAAGCAGAAGACATGGCGTTAAAATAACCAATATGTCTACATTTTTAAAGTTTTAGTTTGAAGAAGAATACCTTATTTTATAAGGTACTTAATAGAGTTAAAAAAGACAAGAAGGAGTTAGAAAAATTATGGGGAAATTTGAAGATTTTGATTGGGGAACTTTTTGGGATGATAGTGAATATGCTTTAGAATCTCATGTAGGAAAAGAACCGACTGATGAAGAAATAAAAGAGATTGAAGATGAGCTAGGGTATAAGTTGCCAGAGTCTTATATAGAATTAATAAAAAAACATAATGGAGGGATACCATTTGCTACAGTTTTTTCTACTAGAGAGACAGCTGTTCATATTGAAAGTATCTATGGTATTGATAAAACGAAACTGTACTCACTTTGTGGTGAATTAGGAAATGAGCTTTGGTTAAATGAATGGAAGTATCCAAATATAGGGATTGCTATAGCTGATACTATTTCAGCAGGACATCATATGGTATTTCTTGATTATAGAGAATGTGGGTGTGATGGTGAGCCTAAAGTGGTACTTGTAGATCAAGAAGATGATTATCGTATTTATCAACTGGCTGATAATTTCGAAGATTTTATAAGAGGTCTGCGAATTAACCCATATAATATTACAAATGAAGATTTCTTAAAGTGCAGCGAGAAACAAAGATTAGAAATTATAACAATATTAGATAAAGAAAATGATTATGAAAGTATTATAGAATTTCTGGAATATGTTGGAGTTCAAAACTTAAGTGCAGAGTTTATAGGAATACTAGCGAAAACATACAATAATGATAATAGGTTAGAGGATGCTATAAGGATACTGGATATGATTCCGGAAAAAGAACGTGATGCCACTTGGTATTATCGTTATGGGTATTCTTACTCACAACTATCATCAAATGATCGTTACAGGATTGAAGATGAGGTGTTGCAGGCTCTTACTATGCTGGAGAAATCTATAGAATTGTCAAAGGATAATCAGGTTATAGAGTGGTGTATGGAACTTGTTGAGTTTCATAAATTTAAAAATATACTCGAAAACAATGAAGAAAGATTTCCGCTTGCATATAAACATTACAAAGAATACAGAAATAATTTATTTAAATTAGAAGAAAAGAAAAAATATAAACAGATTACACTAGATGATGTGAAGAATTTTAAAGATATTTGGGATATTTTGGAGCCGATGTATTGGACGATAGATATATATAACTCTTATGAAAAATATCTACAATCAGCTGAGCTGTTTACCTTGGAACAAAGATATCTGAATGCAATAAACTGGTATTTTATAGAGGTTAATAACGGAGGGCATTTGCAATTTTTAAATAATTTAACAGGAATAGTTTGGGAAGATACGCTCAAAGGTTTTAGATTATTTGGTATGACGGAGTTAGCCGATAATTTTCAAAAAGTAGTCGATTTGTTTGGAGGAAGTATTCCTTTTGATAATGAGGAACGTTGGAATGCGTTGGAAAGTATGGATAATAACCTAGAGGAATTTTTAGAACAAGCGGATAACTTTGTTTATGACTATGAGGGGATTTTCGAAGATACCTATATTAGAAATCATCCGAAAAAATTTATTTTTAAGCAAGATTTAGAGTAAAAGATGGCTGTTTGCTCGTTGGTTAATCAGCTTTCTAAATTGTGGGAAATAATAATTTATGGAAAGCTGTGAATTAAGGTGAAGGAGAAAGTATGAAAGCTTATTATGTATGGATTGGGACATTTGAAGAAAGTGATTTTGAACAATATTGGGATAATGAGCTTTATGAAAATGAAATGGAACAATGGAAGCAAGGTGAGAGAACTAAGCCGAGCGAGAGCTTAAGGTGTGGTTTTTGCAGAGAAATGAGCTTAGAAGAATTAGATAAAAAAGATTTTTGGTTTTCTTTTAGGCCATCTTTATGCGATGTGTGTGAGCTAGGAAAAGACTATATTGCAGATTTAGATGAATTTCAGAGAAAATGTAAGGATAAAGGGATTTTAGAGGGAAATGTAATTTGGGCTGCTTCAGTAAAGGATTTTCTGGATTTAGAACCAGAGGTTTGCAGTAGTATGCAATATGTCGGAATGATAGAGGTGTAAATAAGCCGATACAAGATAGCAGAAAATAGTGTGATTTAGTGGAATAAAATTTGATTTTATGTAGTCAAGGAGTGAATCGACATCTATCTAAGTATTTTGAAGGGGAAATGAAGAGAAAAAATACGATATGCTTGTGATTTAGGAATCTATCGTAACGGAACATCTTCTAAAGATGTGGGATAAAGAATCACAAGCATATCTACAGAGGTGTAACAATTCATCTTTTAACAAATGGCACTCTTACACAAGCATATCAAAAGTAGTCGATTAAACAATTTATACAGATTATTGATATAATTTATATAAACCTGGTATTATACTCCATTGCTCTAGCTATTTTTGGTTTAGCAGGTTTATTAGTAATATCAAACTCTGTTAAAAGATTTTCAAAAGCTATTTTCCCTTTTTCAAAACTAGTCGCCTCAAATTCAAGTTCATAATCAACTATATCTTTTAGGAAGGTTGTTTTATCTAGTACCAATAACCCATCTTGAGTTTTTACTTCATAACGCTGTGTTTCAATTTTTTGAATTAGCATAGGCGTTTTTATTTTTAGATTAAGTCTTTCCAACTCGCTCATAATTTCGTTAGGTAAGGTTGGTAAAACAGTTGGTTCTTTCGGGAAACTCTCATCAAGAGGTACGTTGATTTCGATATTTTGTGTAGCCCCTTTGATTTTTAGAGTCATTTCCGTTTTGTTATTTGTATAGCGAATACGTAAGGCAGAATTTGCCTTTTTGAAGCTTTCGTTTGCATCATCATAATAAAAATTTTTGTTGATTATTTGCTCTTTATTCACTAGGTTAAAGGCAGCATATAACTTTTTATATTCTTCTTCGGTTAATAAATTTTTAAATTCTATTTCTATTTCGCGCATTACAGTTCCTTTCAGTTGGAATTTGATTTTTATATATTATTTTTCTTTTCTAAAGCAAGGACAAATGGTGCATTATTTTTTTGATTGATAAACTGATAGCTTAGTACTTCTACTTCTTTTTGATCAAGTTTTGTTAAATGGTTAAGCAAAGCTTCTTTTTCTACTTTTCCGTTCTCATGTCCCCAGTAAACAACAATCACGATACGTCCGTTAATTTCAAGGTTGGTAAGAAATTTATCTATTGCCAGTAAAGTTGTATCCGCAAGAGTAGTTATTGTGTGGTCTGCATTAGGTAGGTAACCAAGATTAAAGACAACAGCTTTAATCGGCTCGCTAATATAGTTATCAAAGTTGTTATGTGAATCTAAAATGACTTCACATTTTTCAAGGCAGTTGTTTATTTGTAGAAGCTTTAATGTAGAATCAATCGCTTGTTGCTGAATATCAAAAGCGTAAACTTTCTTTGCTGCACTTTGTGCTAAAAATAAGGTGTCATTGCCATTGCCACATGTTGCATCAACAACAATCGAGTTTTTATCTATTACTTCTTTCAAAATTTTCTTACTAAATGCGAGAACCTTATCCATTGTCTCTATCCTCTTTCATTTCATTAACAATATCGCTAAGTTCGTAGTAAGTGTCGCATGCGATAGTAAAATCTAGTGAAGTATTAATAATTTGAGCGAGTATTTTTGTGTTATCCGCTGTGTAGTCATCAGTACGGTCACTATTTTTCTTTAATTTTGATACTAGATTTTCAAGTTTGTTAATAAGGTTATCTTCAGTAATTTCATCTTCATCATTATATTCATTAGCGTAGTCTTTAATATTATAGCTTAGTGAATTTTTTAGCGGTGGGATATAAAGTGCGCGCAGGTTGTTTACTTGTTCGCCAACTTCAGCAGAAAGTTCTTGTAGTGTTGAGGTGTAAATATGTTCATCAAGAGCTCCAGCTTGCTCAATAATTGTAACAATGTGGTCATATGGATAAATTTCCATAAGTTCATAAGAAACAGTGGCAGCAGTTATATCATCGTAACATTGGGTAATAAGCAGATGATTATGAGGATTAACAGAGCTAAGGGTTTCAGGAGCTGTTGCATCAGCAAGGGTAAATCCTTCAACAGGATCAAACTGTGCAGCGTTGAAACAAGAATCTAGAAAACTCTCCCCACCGATAACTTTAACATTTTTACCGTTTTTAATAAGCAGTTGTGTAGTAAGTTCGGCAACCATAGGGTGCCCTGGAACAAGATACATAACATCATTTTCTTCTGCTTCCTCTAGTATATAATTAGCAATGTTGTTATAAGTATTTTCAAAATTATCACTTTCAGTATAAAATTTATCGCAAGTTTCAAATAAAATATTGTTCTGTTCTAAAAAATCAATCGCTGGATGTTCTTTTGTGCGTACGATAATTTTTGCCGAGGTATTGTTTAATAATAAGTTTTTAATATTTTCTTTAATGTTTGAACTATCATTAGGTCCAAGTCCGATAATATAAATCATAAGTTACTCCTTACTTGTTAATCTAATTGTTTAGTGGCTTAAAAATAACCGATATAATCAAATTTGCGTTATAATTACTTTATTATGCTTTAACATAGTTATTATAACATAAATAATCTTTTAGGTTCATTAAATTATAGTATTAGAATGAGATTGTTGATTAATTTACATATAATATTCAAGGTGTTATAATTAAGCTATAGCAAAATATAAAAAAGGAGGATTTAAATATGTCAATCAAATTATTAAAAGGTGCTAAAGCAGCATTAAAAACACCAGGAGTTTTTGCAGGAGGAGTAGCTTTTGGAACAGTAGGGCTTAAATTATTATCAAGCAAAGATGCCAAAAAAGGTTACTCAGTAGTTTTATCAAAATTATATAAAGCAAAAGATGAAGTAGAAGGAACTATTTCTAATATTAAACAACATGCTGATGATGTAGTTGCAGATGCTAAAGATTTATATGATAAAGAGAAGAAAGAAAGTAATTTATTAGAATTAGAGGAAAAATAACATGGAATTTAAAATATTGCATCTATCGAGCGGGAGAGCAAGAATTAGAGCGAATTTTCGCCTAACGCCAGATGTAAAAGCATATTTTAAAAAACAAGCGAAAAAGATTCAAAGCATAAACAAAATTGAGTTTTATCAAGATGAATATACTTTTGCTGTTATTTTCAAAACTAATCAAAATGAGTGTCTAAAGAAATTTTTAGAACTTATAGATGTAGAGCAAATTAGAGGTTGTTACGAAAATCCAGTTTTAAAAGCTGAGGATACACCTTATACGATAATAGCGGATGCGGTATTTTGGCGAACAGTATCAAAATTATTTATTCCACTCCCATTAAGAACAGTTTATATATGGTGGAAGGCGTCTAAATATTTTAGAGATACGTTAAAATTATTAGCTAAAAAACAAGTTACAATGGAGACGCTTGATTCAACGGCGATTTTTGTTTCATTAGTAACAGGAGCGCGTGAAACAGCTAGTTCAATTATGTTTATTTTAGAATTAGGGGAGTCTTTAAACAATTGGTCAGAGAAAAAATCCGTTAAAGAGCTAGAAAAAAGTTTAACTTCGTTTGATAAAGAAGTTTGGCTTGTAGAAGATGAAGGTAATAGGAAAATACCTAGCTCAGAGGTGAAAAAAGACGATGTTATTTTAATTTCTGAAGGAAATGAAATCTTATTTGATGGTGTTGTTGCTGGTGGTGGAGCAAGTGTTGATGAGAGTTCGTTGACAGGAGAAAGCTTCCCAGTAACTAAAAAAATAGGAGATAAAGTTTACTCCAATACTATAGTTGTTCATGGAGAAATTAAACTTAAGGTAGAAAATCCGCAAGTTAATGGACGAATCTATCATCTTATTCAATTGATGAAAGAATCAGAAAGTCGTGAAGATACATACCACTATAAGTATATAAAATTAGCTGATAGTATCGTGAAGTACAACTTTATAGCGATGGGACTGACATATCTTTTTACAAGATCGTTCGCTAAAGCAATTTCGTTTCTATTAGTAGATTATTCTTGTGCTTTGAAGTTATCTACACCTGTTGCTTACCTAACTACTATAAAAAATTTAATAGATAAAAAAATAGTGGTAAAAAACTCAGTAACGCTTGATAAATATGGAGACATAGATACTTTTGTTTTTGATAAAACAGGAACAATAACTGTGTCAAGACCGTATATTCGAGAGGTACTACCATTTTATGAATATTCATATGAGGAAGTTGTAAAAATAGGAGCTTGTTTAGAAGAACATATTTACCACCCTATCGCTAGTGCAGTTGTTAGTAAAGCCGAAGAAGATGGTATTGAACACGAGGAAATGCACACAGAACTATACCATATTGCCTCTAGAGGTATTATTTCACATATTGATGGAGAAAAGGTTGTTATAGGAAGTAGTCAGTTGATAAAAGATGAGAATATTCTAGTTACAGTTGACCAAGAGCGAATTATAGCTGAAAAACAAGAGCAATACAATTTGCTATTCTTAGGGTACAAAGGGAAATTGATTTCTATATTTTGTATAGATATTCCACTTAGGAATGAAGCAAACTCCGTGCTAGCTGAACTTAGAAATAAAGGGAAAAAGGTTGTCTTATTGACTGGAGATAACGACGTTAGAACCAATAAAATCTTAAAAGATATAACATTTGATGAAGTATATACTAATATGACACCTGTAACGAAGTTTGAATATATAAGAAAAGAAAAAGAACAAGGACGTCGTGTGTTAATGATAGGTGATGGACTGAATGATTCAGCAGCATTATCAGAAAGTGACATTAGTATTGTTATGAACGAAAGCGCCGATTTATCAAAACAGATAAGCGATGTAGTTTTACAATCAGATTCTCTTGATTCATTACTATTGTTGTCTGATGTTTCTAAAAAACTTCGTGCTCAAATGAGTAGTAATGTCAAAGGTACAGTTACTATAAATAGTTCATTAATATTTTTAGGACTTATAAATGTTCTATCACCTAATTTATTAGCGTTATTACATAACTTAACCACGTTTGGAATAGTTTTGAAAAATTTTAAAATAAAATAGAATATGAATAAAAGAATGAGAGGATTTGATGAAAAATCCTTTCATTCTTTTAATTTTCCAGAAGAAAATAAAATATAAGGAGTTTATCGCCTTAATATGCTATAATATTGTCATGAGTAAAAGCCGAAGAGTAAAGGGGTGATTAAATGGGTAATAAAGTTAGCGAAAATATCGGAAAAGAAATAAGTGCGAAAGTAACTAAGGTCGAAGCTAATGGCTTGTATTTTCAGTTAGAAAGTGGAGAACAAGCATTCTTGCCAAAGGAAAATATGCATGTAGGGAAGAAGAAAAAACTAGCGGAAATTTTTTCGGAAGGCTTTATAGTTAATGCAAAGATAAAAAATATCAAAAAAGATAAGGTTATTTTAACGCAAAAAGAAGAAAAAGTAGATAGCACCCCAAAAACAGTAGAAGCTACAAAAGCTAAACACAACAAAAAGAAACCCAAAAAGTTAAATCAAGATAGTGTTAAAAAAGATAAAGAATCGAAAATTAATGAACAACCTAAACAATCTAAACAATCCAAGCAAGAGGAAAATTTACAAGAAGAACCTAAACAAAAGACTCTAAAAGATTTGAAGAAGTTACAATATATAGGTAATATGAAAATCTCAGTAGGGCGTGGGAAAAAATCAAATTTAACGAAACTGACAGAAGAAAAAGAAGAAGTTATTGAACTACCGAAAGTTCCGGATGGCTTATTAGATGATATAATTACCTCTACAACTGAAGCGAGTGAAAAATTCTCAAAATTAGTTGAGGATTTAAAAGAACGAAGTTTGTTAGAAGAGGGAGGATGTTAAGATGAATAGTAATGTAGAACTAATTGAGAATTTTGATGTTCTATGGACTAAAGAAGATAGACTTGCCTTAGCTCTTTCTGGTGGAGTAGATTCGATTGTTCTTTTTCATCTTCTAGTAACAAAATACCGTCATACTTACAAAGAATTAGTCGTTTTTCATATAAATCATGGGCTTCGCAAAGAGTCTTATGAAGAAGCGGAGTTTGTAGAAAAATTTGTAAATAACTATGATATAAGATTCTATAAAAAAGAGTTGGAGATGAATTTTCTAGCGCGAGATAAACATATTTCCGAGGAAATGCTTGCACGAGAACTACGCTATAAAGCATTTAATGAAATGGCGGCTAAAGAAAATATTACTAAGATTTTAACCGCACATCATAAAAATGATCAGGTTGAAAATATTTTGATGCGCCTATTAACAGGTCGCAATATGGATTATAATTTGGCAATAGATAATAAAGGCAGATATGGGAACTTGACTATTTATCGTCCGCTATTAAATGTTTTAAAGGAAACTTTGGAACAGTATGCCCAAGCAAATAACTTGAAGTATTATACGGATGAAAGTAATTTTGACACAGATTATACGCGTAATAATATTCGCCATAATATTATTCCGTTATTGAATGATGTTAGTGCGGCGAGTTTTGATAATTTAATTAATTTTGCCAAGTATTATAAAAATATTAACGATGAGTTAAAAACTAGGTTACTAGCCAATAAAGATAATTATATTTTGGAAAAGAATCAAGAAAAAGTAGTATTGTCAAGAGCCGAAGTTTTAAGCCTAAGCGCTGAAGAAATATATTTTTTATTAAAAGATATTTTGATGGAAGATTTAGGTGTTTTTGATGTAACACAACGAGCACTTTTTAAAGTAGTTGAACAGTTGCTCAACAATTCCGGTAATAAAAGCTATGATTTGAAAAATAATTTAAAAATAGTTAGCGAATATAGGGTCATATATATTCATAAAATCGAAAAAAAATGTTATAATGATAAGATGGAATTGATTATAGATGAAGTTTGTGAAAATATGCTTTATAAATTTTATCAGAGTGAATTTCTAATAACGACAAATAATGAAGAAGCAGAGATAGGTTTTGATAAAGAAGACTTACCGCTGCTTATTACAACAAAACGCCAAGGTGATAGGCTTCAACGTGGTAATATTACGAAAAAACTTTCAAGATTTTTTATTGATGAAAAAGTTCCGAAAGACATTCGTAATCAGATTCCAGTTGTCCGTAGTGGAGAAAAAGTCCTTGGAATAATAAGTTTAGATACTAAGGTTAATAAAAACAAAAAATATGATTATTATATAAAAACGAAAGGATAGAACAGTGGAAAATTTATTAAAAGACATAGAAGAAGTTTTATTTAATCATGAAGAGATTGTGGCAGCTAGTAAAAGAGTTGCGAAACAAATAGAAGAGGATTATAGAGATAGAGATCAAGAGCCTGTTCTTATTTGTACATTAAAAGGAGCCTTACCTTTTATGGCAGAACTTATGAAGCATATAGATATTCATGTAGTTACTGACTTTATAGATGTTTCTAGTTATCATGGTGGAACTAGTTCTACAGGAACTGTAAAAATTAAGAAAGATATTGGTATGGACATCGAAGGTCGTGATGTAATTATCATTGAAGATATTGTTGATACTGGAAGAACTCTTAAAGCACTTATCGATAATTTAAACGAACGTAAAGTAGCATCAGTGACATGTGCATCTCTAATTGATAAACCGGAAACTCGTATTGTTGACGTTGAAGCAGACTATGTTGGTATAGTTTCACCGAATGTCTTTTTAGTTGGTTTTGGATTAGATTATGATGAAAAATATAGAAACTTACCATATGTTGGTATTTTGAAAAAAGAAATTTATTCATAAAAATGATATCTAATCTTAAGTAAGAAAACTATTAAAAACTTTTAGAATTAAAAGTCAAAAAAAGTCAAAAATTTTAGTTTGATTTAAAGTGCCGTATGGTAGAATTTAAGTTAAGTTAAAATATATTAAACTTAGATAAAAATATATTAAAATTAAGATACTTTTAGGAAAATAGGAGGACATTGTCTATTATGAACAATAAAAAAAGGCAAAACCCTTTCCTTGGTATGCTTGCCTTAATCGTTATTGCGATTGGATTGTTTGCTTATTGGCAGCAGGACTTACCAGGGACTACAGAAAAATTAGACTATGCTAAACTTGTTCAAAACATTAAAGATGACAAAATAAAAGAGATTAGTCTACAAAGAAAAGATGAAAACTATAATGTAAAAGGAACTTTATCAGATGGGAACAAGAACTTTGAAGCGTTAGTTCCAGCTTCTGATAATGAGGTCCAAAAACAAATAAATGAAAAAGCTAAAGATGGCAAACTAAGCGTAGTAGAATATAAACCAGCGGAAAAAACTGGCGCTATTCTATCATTCTTAGGAAATATTATTCCGTTTATTCTGATGATGGGATTACTTTTCTTCTTTATGTCACAAATGCAAGGTGGCGGTGGAGGTAAAGTAATGAACTTCCAAAAATCTAAAGCGAAAAAACTTGAAGGTGGAGAAACTAAAGTTACATTCAAAGATGTAGCTGGTGCTGATGAAGAAAAACAAGAGCTTGCAGAAATGGTTGAGTTCTTGAAAGACCACCGTAAGTTTACGAAAATGGGTGCGAAAATTCCTAAAGGTGTCCTATTAGAGGGACCTCCGGGAACAGGTAAAACATTATTAGCTCGTGCTGTTGCTGGTGAAGCAAAAGTACCATTCTTCTCAATTTCAGGTTCGGACTTCGTTGAGATGTTCGTAGGGGTTGGGGCAAGCCGTGTTCGTGACTTATTCAAAGAAGCGGAGAAAAATGCACCATGTATCATTTTCATCGATGAGATTGATGCAGTAGGACGTAAACGTGGAAGCGGAGTTGGAGGAGGAAACGATGAACGTGAACAAACTCTTAACCAACTTCTTGTAGAAATGGATGGATTCGATGGTGAAAAAGGTATTATCGTAATCGCAGCGACTAACCGTGCTGATGTTCTAGATAATGCACTTCGTCGTCCAGGACGTTTCGACAGACAAATTAAAGTGTCTACACCAGATGTACGCGGTCGTGAAGCTATCCTTAAAGTTCACGCTAAAAACAAACCATTAGCAAAAGATGTTGAACTTCGCTCATTAGCAGAAAAAACACCAGGATTCTCTGGGGCTGACCTTGCCAATATCTTGAATGAAGCTGCACTTCTTGCCGCTCGTGAAAATAAAAATAGTATAGAAAAAGCTGACTTAGATGAAGCTATGGACAGAGTAATTGGTGGACCAGCTAAACGTAGTCGTATCTACACACCAAAAGAAAAACGTTTAGTTGCTTATCATGAAGCAGGACACGCTATCGTAGGTATGGTTCTTGATAGTGCGGATAAAGTACAAAAAGTTACAATTATTCCACGTGGAGATGCCGGTGGATACAACCTTATGATTCCAGAAGAAGAGAAATACTTCCAAACACGTACAGACCTTATCGACAAGATTTGTGGATTACTTGGTGGACGTGCAGCGGAACAAATCTTCTTTAATGAGGTATCAACAGGAGCTCATAATGACTTCGAGCGCGTAACAGCAATCGCTCGTGCAATGGTTACTGAATATGGTATGAGTGAAGTTGTAGGACCAATGCAAGCTCCATTCCATGATCCATATGGTGGGCGCCAACTTTCAAGTATTGGTAACTACTCAGAAGAAATGTTAAAAGAAATCGATATCGAAGTTCGTAAAATTATTAATGAATGTTATACTAAAGTTCTTCATATTATCGAAACTCATAGAGAACAATTAGAACTAATTGCACAAACTCTTATCGAAGTTGAAACAATTGATAGAAAAGAAATTGTTGCTCTTTACCAATTTGGGAAAATGCCAAAAGACTTAGATGAGAAAGAAGCAGAACAACTAGATAAAGTAGTTAATAAAAAATACTACGAAGAACAAGCACGTCTAGCACAAGAAGAAGCTGCAAAAGAAGCTAAAGTAGCAGAAGAACAAGCTGAAACTACAGAAGAAGCAGAAGTTATAGATGTGGAAGCAAAAGAAATAGAATCAGAAGAAATACCGTCTGAAGAATAATAAAAGAGAATTCCCGTAGAGAAATCTGCGGGAACTTTTTATGTTTAAGCCAATAGTTCAAAAATATTTCTAACATTAACTCTGCTTAAGTTTATAGAGTTAGAATAGTATATGGAAAAATGATATAATAGATTTTATAGTGTTATCGTTTAGAGAACGGATTAGAAATTTTGAAATGATTTATAAAGATTAAAAGGAAGAAAGTTGAATATCGGAGGAGAAATGAAGTATTTAACAAGTGAAGAAGTAAAAACTTCAAAAAAGAATATTAGTGTAATAAAACCTTATAAAACAACTAGAGAGATTATTACTTCTAATATTTTTACTTTTTTTAATGCCATGAACTTGGTTTTAGGGCTTTTTATCGCCACGACTTTAAGATTTGAGAATATGTTATTTCTAGGAGTTATCGCAGTAAACACGGCTATTGGGATCTATCAAGAAGTTCGTGCAAAAAATGCTCTTGCAGAACTTAGTCTGTTAGGGCGTAGTAAGTATCGTGTTAATCGAGATAATAAAACGGTCGAAGTAGATTCGGAAGAAATAGTAGAGGGTGAGTACTTACACCTTAATCTTGGAGATCAAGTGCCTGTTGATGCTGAGGTCTTAAATGGTAGTATAGAGGTTGATGAATCTTTATTAACTGGGGAAAGTGATAATATTTTCAAGGCAGAAGGCGATAAACTTATGAGTGGTAGTAACGTAGTAAGTGGTAGTTGTCTTGTGAAAGTTCTTGCTGTTGGTGATGATAGTTATATTAATAAACTGGCAAAAAGAACAAAAGCATTCAAAAAATATCCATCAAAATTGCGTGATTATATGGATGGAATATTAAAGGTTATTTCTGTTTTATTAATACCAGTTGCTATTTTATTATATGTTCGAGGAGCAAGTCTAGGTCGTAGCTATGTGGACATCGTTTTGCGTAGTGCAGGAGCTCTTGTTGGGATGATTCCGGAAGGATTAATTCTTCTTGTTAGTGTTTCTTTGGCTGTTGCAGCGATGAAACTAGCACGTCGTAAAGTTCTTGTTCAAGAGTTATATTGTGTAGAAACACTTGCACGAGTAGACGTTCTTTGTTTTGATAAAACAGGAACAATCACAACTGGGAATATGAATGTAGTAGAAATAGATGGCGAAGTAGGAGAAAAACTTTCGAGCTACTTAGCGTATTTTGAAGATGAAAATGCAACATCAAGAGCACTTAAAAAATATTTAAACTGTGAGAAAAAATGGCAAGTGGCAGAACTAGGAGCATTTTCTAGTAAAAATAAATACTCATATATCAGACTTGAAGAAGGTGGAACATACTTTTTTGGAGCGTATGAGTTTTTAGGTTTTGACACTCCGATGACAGAGTACTATGAAAATCTAAAACAACAAGGATTTAGGATTTTATCATTAGCTTATACAAAAGATAACGTAGATAAGCCAACCAATATGGAGCTTATTGGGCATGTTGTCCTAAGTGATGAGATAAAAGCAAATACAAAAGAAACATTTAAGTATTTTGAGTCACAAGGTGTAGCGGTCAAGATTATTAGTGGAGATAATCATATCGCGGTTCTTGGAGTTGCCAAAAAGGCTGGGTTTAAAGAAGATGCAAGAGCTATTGATATGACAAAAGTATCAGAAGAAGATTTTGAAAGAGTAGTTTTGGAAAATGATATTTTTGGACGTGTAACACCAGAGCAAAAACAACATATGGTAGAAGTGCTTCAAAAACATAAGAAAACAGTAGCTATGAGCGGAGATGGTGTTAATGACGTGCTAGCACTTAAAAAAGCTGATATTAGTTTTGCGATGAATGGCGCAACGAGTGCGGCTAAAAGTGTTTCGAATATTGTCTTTTTAACAGATGATTTCGATGTGTTCTACGATATTCTTATGGAAGGTCGTCGTGTTATCAACAATATTCAAAAAGTAGCCTCACTATTTTTAACAAAAACATTTTTCTCGATTACTTTCTCAATATTAAGTGTAATTTTTGCATTAGAGTTTGCGTTTATTCCGATTCAATTTACTATAATTTCAGCAATAACAATAGGAATTCCATCGTTTTTCCTAACGTTTGAATCGAATAAAGATAAAGTCAGCGATCACTTTATGCGCGATATATTAACAAATGCTGTAATAGGAGGAGGAGTCCTGGTATTAAGCGTTCTGTTGACGAATTTTGTAATCCATAATCCAGCACAGGTAAAATTTGTTTGTTTCTTACTTGCCCTTATAAATGGATTGCTTATGGTAACGAAGGTTAGTTTACCGTTCAATAAATATAAAGTAGGCCTATTAGTAGCCTTAACATTTGCAGCAGTGGTGGGGATATTTGCCAATATATTTATTTTGAAAAATCATTTTAATCCCCTAACTATAGGACAGATAACCTATGTTGCTTTAGTTGCGATAGTTATCGCAACAATTCATTATATGACAAGAAGAAAAAGATTAGTATAGAGCTAATATAAATAGGTTAGTTATAGGAGAAATATATAAAAAATTCCCCGTTTAAGAGGTAAAGTTACTCTTGAGCGGGGATTAGTTAATATTATTCAATAAAAAATTTATTATTAAATTTAAAATTGATATTTAAACTAAGAAAAATAGTTTCTCAGAGAAAGTAGTAGAAGATAAGATAGGTGAGGAAAATGAAGAATAAAGAGTTATGGAGAAGTGCAACATAGTCAAGAAAATGGACACAGTTTTACAACAAGAGTTTAAGTGAAGGTAGATTTAAACGACTATATAACAGAAGAGCAGGTAGAGTACGTATATAAATTTATATATCATTGGAATTTTGAAGATAATGGTTATATAAGAAATGATAGTGATATACAAAAATTAACAGCTGTAGAAAAGATTGCGATATTAAATGCGAGAAAGAAAAATATAGTAAAAGAATTTAATGAGAAAGAAAAAGAGTGGTTTATATTGGGGAGAAAAGAAAAGCGAAAAATAAAAAAGAAGTGTATAATTAATAACATGTATCTTTTAATTATATCATAAAAAGATAATAAATTTTAGAAAATATCTTTTTCATGTTTTCTTAGAATTTTCATGTTGACAAAGATTAGAAAAAATGTTATTTCTTAATTGTAAGTGCACTTAAAATAATAAAGTTCAAGGATAATTATTAATAATTTATTAATAATAGTATATTTTTTATAATTATATAAGGAGATAAAACGATGAAAAAAAATTTGAAAAGCATAGGAATATTTTTGATGTTAAGTACAATATTTTCTTTTTCTTTAGGAGATTTCTATTTGAATAAAAATATAGTTAAGGCTGAAGGAGAAAAGAAAGTTGTTAATGTGGATAGAATTTATAAAGAGTTAAATGGTTATATTGATAAGAAAACAACAGAAAATTTAATTTATAAAGTTACAAATAATATAACTACAGAAGCTGATTTAGAGAAAACAGAACCATTATATACTATACATAGCAAGGAATATAATGTTAATGTTGTGAAAAAAATTTATAAAGATGGTTCTTTTATTAAAACAGGAATGAAAGATGGTTCTTTAGAAAATTTAGATTATAATTTATCTATGACGCCTACAAATTTGAGTGGCATTCATTGTGGTAATGGCTATTGTTATGCTACTAATGGTCATGCTTATAAATATGTAAATGGTTCAGAATTAGGATTTTATGCTAGTTTTGAGTATGGTAATGGAATTTATGGAAGATATGGTCATATTAATAGTGTTTGGTCTGGTTATATAAAAAGAGGTTATGGTTTGTCTGGACCATATAAATATGGGCCAAGCCAAGGAGTTTATTATGCTAGTGTAAGTGGTTTTTCTAATAATGGTGGACATTATATAGTAACGTTAGTTGTAGGGCCAGGTGGAGCATATGTATATTAGTAAAGTAAAAAAAATAGTTGTTTTAAGCTTATTTAGTATGATTTTTATTGTAGGAGGTATCGTAGGTTGTAGTAACAAAAAAGAAAGTAAATCTAGTGATAATAGTACATCAGAATTTTTTAATAATACGTTTTTTGATAAAGAACTTGATACTAATAAATTAAATGAGGCAGAAATTACTGATGTTTTAAAAATAAAAGAAAAAATTAGATTATACAAAATGGCAACTTATTATACCCCCGATAATATAGAATCTAATAATAAAAATGAGTATATACCTTTATTTTATGAAAATACTAAGGTAGATTTTCATAAAGAAAAAAATTCTTTATTTAGGAAAATTTTAAGAAGTAATATTGCTAATTTAGTAAAAATAGACATTAATATTATATCTATTTCAGAAAAATATGATAATATTGATAACATATTATTTGCTTATACTACAAACTATGTTAATCCTAAATTAGAAGTTGTTTATTTTAATGTAGATTTAATGAAAAATGATAATAACAAATTCGAATTATATGGTGAAATTAAATTAAAAAATGTTAATTTAGATGATAAGGAATTAAATTTTTTAAAGGAATATTCAAAACTTTATCCTAATGCTGTGAAATTTGAAGATGATAATAGTATTGTTGTAAATTATAATAAATCTTAGTTAGATATGTTAAGCAGGGATCGAACAGAAAATTTGAGTATGTCGTTAAGACGCACGCAAAATTTTTCTGGAAGATTTCCTGCTTAAATTTTGCTAAGGAAAAATTTTAATTCTTAAATCATAAATATTATAATAAATATTTTACAAAAAAGGAGAGACGAAAATTTTATTTTTCTTATCTTGATAATATGTATATCAACAATGTATATCAACACGAATATTTTTGATTTAGAAAAATCGTTGATATGAAAGTATTTATTTGAAATTTGACAACATAATTTAATCCTGATACAATGAGTTTATTAAACATTTTTCTCGATTACTTTTCAATCTTAAGTGTAATTTTTGCATTAGAGTTTACGTTTATTCCGATTCAATTTACGATAATTTCAGCAATAACAATAGGAATTCCATCGTTTTTCCTAACGTTTGAATCGAATAAAGATAAAGTCAGCAATCACTTTATGCGTGATATATTAACAAATGCTGTAATAGGAGGAGGAGTGCTGGTATTAAGCGTTCTGTTGACGAATTTTGTAATCCATAACCCAGCACAGGTAAAATTTATTTGTTTCTTACTGGCTCTTATAAATGGATTGCTTATGGTAACGAAAGTTAGTTTACCGTTCAATAAATATAAAGCAGTCCTATTAGTAGCCTTAACATTTGCAGCAGTGGTGGGGATATTTGCCAATATATTTATTTTGAAAAATCATTTTAATCCCCTAACTATAGGACAGATAACCTATGTTGCTTTAGTTGCGATAGTTATCGCAACAATTCATTATATGACAAGAAGAAAAAGATTAGTATAGAGCTAATATAAATAGGTTAGTTATAGGAGAAATATATAAAAAATTCCCCGTTTAAGAGGTAAAGTTACTCTTGAGCGGGGATTAGTTAATATTATTCAATAAAAAATTTATTATTAAATTTAAAATTAATGTTTAAACTAATGTAGATTTTGAGTAAAGGGGCTATCTTATCTAGTCCCAACTCTTATATTATATCATAGTTACATGTATTTTTTTAGAAAATGTCAGTTTCATCATTACATGCTATTTTCATATTGATTATATATAATTTATATGTTACATTCTAGGTGAGAGAGGATATTTATTTTTTGTAGGGAAGAGTAGCTGAGGATATTTCAGTTTGTTAGTAGGGATTAACTTATTATTTTTATTTAAATAGATAGTGGAGGGACAATTATGATAAAAAAATTAGCATACGCAACATTGATTACCTTATTTTTAATAACCTCTTATTTATACTTTTTTACAGATAATAAAAATATGACTATAATATTTGTGGTTATAACAGGTTTCCTTGGCAGTATAATATCTTATGTTTATGAATATAAGAAAAAGCCAAAGGGAAAATAGATTAACCTATTTAAAATTTAAGAGTTTATAATATATATTAATAGGGCAGACGGAAAAAATCCAAGAATAGTTTTAAAAACTTAGTTCTTGGATTTTATTATATTTTTATGTATATTCTTTTATTTTTTTTCTGTTCCACCAGCATCCTTTATTCTTTTTTCTATATTAGACAATTTACGCTCTTCCTCTAATGAATCTTTTAGCCCCAATATATCCTTTGCTTTATCAAAATCGATTTGTGTATAGTCAATTTCCCATTTCACAATAAGTTTTTCTTCTTTTTCTTCAAAGTTAACTATTACACCTTTAATATTAGAATATTGACTAGAGATTGCATCTTTATTCATTTTTCTAATATTTTCATCTTCGTTTTTTATTATGTGAGTAAGGGACAACTTATTTACAATATCCTTTTTATAATAAATAATAATTTGATTTTCTTCTCCATTTACTTTGTTGATATAGGTTTTAGTTTTTTCTCCTGAACAAGCGGTAAGTAGAAAGATAGATGCAACAAATGTTATAGTTAGTTTTAATAATTTCTTCATGTAGGATACTCCTTGTTTACTTAATACTTTAATATTTTATAGATTTTAATTTTACAAGAAATATAATAGTAAGTCAAGTTGTAGTAGCTTTAAAATAACAAACCTATTTGAAAGTGGGTGCTTGTTTAGCAGAAGATAGGGTGTTATGATAAAGATATAGTAGAAGTTAAAAAATACTGATAAGGTTGACTCTGAAATGGATAAAAAATGATTATATATCTTCGCGTGAATGGTACATTTGTAGAAATGCAATAATGACATAAAAAAAGAAGGTGGTTGGAATAGATAAATTAGATTATTTAAATAAGAACATTAAATGCTAATTAAGTAATTCCTCAAAACAAAAAACAAAAAACAAAAAGAATTCAAGGAAGCGTGGGAGAACTTTATAGAGAATATGATTTGTTTAAAGAAACAATAGAAAAAGAAAGTAAAGTAGAATATGTAAAAGGCGAAGGTTTAGTTTTAGAAAAACCAGAGTTAGAAGATAGTTTATTGTTTAAAAAATACTTCTTATTCCAAAAGTTAAAACTAAATAAAGATATATTGAAGAGATTGGAAGTAAAAGAAAAAAGTTTCAGTTTTGAAACGGGTAAGTACAATATAAAGTATTTACTTACAAACGAGGAGATAGATAATTATTTAGGAATAAACAAACAAAAGGTGAGTTTTGATATTATAGGGCAATATAGTGAAAAAATAGACGATATTTCCATTCATTAATTATAAAAGAAGAGGATACAAAGGAAGATAGTTTCTCAGAGAAAGTAGTGGAAGATAAGATAGGTGAGGAAAATGAAGAATAAAGAGTTATAGAGAAGTAATTCTTGTCTTCTTTAATAAAAATTAACTAATTTAACGTTCAGAGATAAAGAGTATTAGAGTAAGATTCTTGTTTGATTTATCGTAATTTCATTATACAGGAGCTATTTTTTATAATTTTGTCGCATATTAATTATAATACAATGCCAGAAGACCTATTTTTATAATTGAAAATCTATTGAAGCTCTAGGAGCTAGGATGGAAGAAATGGGAACTATGGCATCGCATATCACAGAAATAGTAGAGCAGTATTTTGGAGATAAATCATAATATAAATAAAAAAAGTAAAGAATATTCCCTTTACTTTTTTTTATTTATAAAATTTATTTCTGAATATTGCATTGATTTTTCTGATTTTTTACGTTAAAATATAGAAATGTAATAAAAAACAGGAGGAATTATAACATGAGATTTCCAAAGAAGACAGTAGCTAGCATAATGAGTTTATCTTTGCTACTAGGGAATGCAAATTTATTAACTAACAATGTTAACCTAAAAATAGTTCATGCAAAAACTGACTCAAATAAGCCGGTATTATCTAATGTTTCAAAGTCAGAAGAGCATAAATTTAAAAATGATGAAAAGGTGAAAATCATTGTCAAATTAAAAGGTGATATTAACCCTGATAAGCTGAAAACAAAAGAGGGAGTAAAAGAAGTAGGGGAATCTACAAAAGAACCTAGAAAAAAGGCGTTAAAAGAAATTAAAAATAAAGGTATTGATTATAAAAAGCTATTTGAGTATGATACCTTGATGAATGGCTTTGCATTAGAGACTACATTTTCAAATGCAAAAAAGATTCAAGAATTAGATTTTGTAGATACCGTTGAGATAAGTGTTAGCTATAACAAACCAGCAGATGAAGTAAATAAAGAGGAAAAGAAAGATGTTGAGGGTAATAATTTTTCAAAAGCTCTAGATAGTTATAATCTTATTAATATACAACCTCTTTGGGATAAAGGGTATCGAGGACAAGGAAGGGTAATTGCAGTGCTTGATTCGGGTCTTGATCCAAATCATCCAGTATTGAGACTTTCAGACAACTCTAGGTCTAAGTATAAAACTAAAGATGAAATAGAAAAAATAAAAAAAGAAGCAGGAATAGATTATGGGAAATGGTATAGTGAGAAATTACCATTTGCTTTTAACTATAATGATTGGAATAACGACATTAAACAAAGTGCTTATAAATCACATGGTATGCATGTTGCAGGAACGGCAGTAGGAAATCCAAAAGATAAATTTACAAATGGTGATTATGTAACAGGCGTTGCCCCAGAAGCACAGTTGATATTTATGCGTGTATTCTCAGAAACTAAAAACGCTGGAACAGAATCGTATATTTATACTAAAGCTATAGAGGATGCTATAAAACTAGGTGCAGACACAATAAACTTAAGTCTAGGGTCTCCAGCTGGTTCAGTAGTTGAAGTAGGTGATGGATTAGTTAAAGCTTTGGAAGTAGCGCAAAAAGCTGGTGTTAACGTTGTTGCGGCAGCAGGGAACAATGCATTTTTTGCTAGTGGGCAAACAAATCCTAGTGCATCTAATCCAGATTATGGAACTGTAGGAAGACCATCAGTTTCTGAAGATGCAATTTCAGTAGCTAATATTAGCAATAGTGTTTTAAATAGAGAGGTTGCAACTATTGAGCAACTAAAAGATAATAAGGATTTTAATAATGGTAAGATGCCAATTTTTAGTTATACAAAACAATTTGAGAAAAAAGCTTATGATTATGTATATGTAGGAGTAGGTAAAGCTGAAAATTATGCTAATAAAGATTTAATAGGCAAAATTGCTCTAATTCAACGTGGTGAGAATAGTTTTGAAGATAAGGTGAAAATAGCGAAACAACAAGGTGCAGCGGGGGCAGTAATTTACTTTAATGAAGGAGATACTATTTATAATTTGACGCTAAACGGTCAAGATAAAGACTTTCCTGTAGTCACAACTTATTATAAATTTGGTAATGAACTTTCTGGACATGAAGGTGAATACAAAATCAGTTTTAATGGTTTATGGGAAAAACAAGAAAATCCTAGAAAAGGTGAATTTGATGAATCTACAAGTTGGGGTATGAGTGTTGATGGATATTTAAAACCAGATATTACAGCTCCAGGAGGAGATATCTTATCTTCTTATAATGATGGTAGATATGGATTAGATAGTGGAACAAGTATGGCCTCACCACATGTCGCAGGTGCAGTGACTTTAGTTAAACAAGTTTTAAAAGAAAGATTTTCTAATTTAAGTGCTGATGAGATTCAAAGATTAGCTAAGAATTTAATAATGAGCACAGCGAATCCTATGGTCTATTCAGATTCGTACACTACATCTTACAAATCACCTCGTCTACAAGGTGCAGGTTTACTTGACGCTAACAAAGCTGCTTATGGAGATCTTTATGTTACAGGTGAAAACAATTATGGTAGTGTATCATTGGGAAATGTTGCTGATAAGTTTAGTTTTAAATTAGTATTACATAACTTGTCTGAAAAAGAGCAGACTTTACAGTATGCAGCTCATTTGACAACAGATAACTATTATGGGGAAGATGCAGGAGAAGACTGGAATGGAAAACTTACAATGACTCCTAAAAAGTTAACTACAACTGATTGGGCAACAGTGGCAGTTCCTGCAAAAGGCAAAAAAGAAGTAGAAATTACAGTAGATGCAACAAGTTTTAAAGAAGAATTAGAAAAAGTATTTACTAATGGATATTATTTAGAAGGGTTTGTAACTTTTTATGATGAAGAGAGTGCTTTAAAGGCAAATATACCTTTTGTAGGATTTAAAGGGCAGTTCCAAAATCTTCCTGTATTAGAAAAACCAATTTATTCTATGAAAAATGGAGAAAAACCAACTTATGAATATGGTTATTCTTCAAGCCCTAACAATTGGGATTCTCTAACAGAAATGAATTTTACAGGAGTGTTAACTACATATAAAGAGGATAAAAAAGATAAGAGAACATTAGCTGGAGCATATATTAATCCTAATACTGGTGAGAGATTTTTCACTGATAAGATATATTTCTCTCCAAATGGGGATGAAAACTATGATGAAATAGGTATGAGAGGAGTATTCTTACGTAATTTTGAGAATCTGAAACTATCGGTTTATGCAAAAGATGATGTAGCGCGTAAAAATCCTCTTTATGAAAATGGTAATGGTTCAGGTAATAAGAATTTCTTCAATAATACAAGTAGAAAATATACATCATTAACTATGACAAACTGGAAAGGTGTAGATAATAACGGTAATCCATTGCCAGATGGTGAGTATCAATATGTAGTTTCTTATAGTGCTGCTGTAAGTGGTGCGGATATGCAAGAAACAATATTTAATGTAGTGATAGATAGAAAAGCACCAAAAATTACAGGAGCTAATGGTGGATATTATGATGAAGCAACACGTAAATTTACACCATATCCAATAATTGAAGATGGAAGTGGAGTATTCTATAAAAAATTAAGTTATGGTAAAAATACTATTTCACCAAATAAAGATGGGAGTTATACAATACCAGAAGGTGTGGAATTAAAAGACCTTACATTTGAAGTGAAAGACTTTGCTGATAATAAAGATAGCATTAATTTATCGAATGTTGAAGGAAATGGGAAAGGAAGTTTAGAAGTTGAAGTTAAAAAAGGTGATGGGACAGGTAACAACTCACGCAGATTACGTTACAAAATTACTAATGAAAAAGGAGAAGTAGTTGGCGAGGACTTTACTAGAAATAAACGTACATACCAAGCACTACCATTTGGAAAATATAGTGTGGAAGTAGTAATGGTTGATGGGGAGTATAAACTTTTATCACCATCAAAAATTGATTTTGAAATAACTAAAGATAAACCAACAAAAGAGGTTGAATTTAGGGTGGATGAGATTAGTAGAAATGCTACGGAGGTTAGTTTTGATAAAAAAACACCTTCAGGAACAAAAGTTTATGCAATAGCTGAAGATGGAACAAAAGTAGAGCTTCGAGCGAGTTTATATGGGAAAAATGCTTTCCAGAAAAAGTTAGAAAATGGAAAATATGTCATCCAAATAGTAACACCAGAAGGATATACTCCATCAGAGAACAACTTCGAATTAGTAGTAAAAGATGGTCATAATAAGAAACAACTAGTCCTTAATGTTGCAGAAAAAGTAGCGCATTTAGAAACTACAGAAGAGTCTAAAACAAACGGTGCAGTAGACTTTAATGAAAATAAATTATATGGCAATTATAAATTTATTGTTGTAGAACCAAGTGATATTGAAAAAAACAATATTCAAAAAGAGCTAAAAGAAGGTAAAATTGATTTAAGTAAATATAATATTGAATATTTTGGTATCTATATAGCTGATGGTGTAGGGAAAGAAGTAAAAATTATAGGAGACAGAACTGTAACTTTAACTCTAGATAAAGCACCAGAAAGATTCTTCCATGAAAAAGATGGGAAATTAACAGCTGTAAGTAACGTTAATTATATAGACGGTAAGCTAACGTTCACTACTGATAGTTTTAGTAACTTTGTAGCATTAACACCAAAAAATGCTCCTACAGAGAAAAAAGTAGAAGTGAATAAAGTTGAACTTCAAAAAGTAATAGAGGCGGATAAGGCATTAGATGAAACTAAAGAGTATAAAAATGCAACTATTCAAGCTAAAGAGACATATAATAAAGCATTAGAAGCAGCTAAGAAAGTTCTTGAAAAAGAAGATGCAACTCAAGAAGAAGTAAATAAAGTAGTGCTTAGCTTAAATGAAGCCAAAGTTGCACTAGGTAATTCAAAACAACAAGTAAAAATAGAAGCGGATAAGTCTAAGTTAATAGAGCAATTAAAACAAGTTGAAAAACTTCAAATAGAGGATAAATTCAAATATTCAGAAAAAGATAAAAAAGATAGCTTGTTAAATGCTGCAAAAGAAGCAACAACAGTTTTAGATAACAAAGAAGCGACTACAGAAGAAGTAGAGAAGGCGTTAGAAAAATTAAAACAAGCTGCAAATGCTCTTGATGGACAAAAAACAACTATCTCAAAAATAGATGGAGATAAAAAACCTCAAGCAAATAAGAAACAACTAAATGAGCAACTAAGTAATCTTGCAGATGTAAAAGAGAAGGAAAGCTTTAAAAAAGCAAGTGAAGAAGATAAGCAGATGTATTTAGCAGCAGTCGCAAAAGCCCAAGAATTATTAGCTTCTACAATAGCTACCCAAGAGGAAGTAGATAAAGCATTAGAGAACTTAAAAGAGGCAGAGAAAAAAGTATCTAAGAAATCAGTGAAAGAACTAATAGGCGGTTTTGTGGGTGGAAAACAAAGCTATAAAAAGGAAAATAAGTTTAATGTAGATGAGGATTTTGGAAAAATTAAAAGATCAAATTTACTACTAGCAAAAACTGGATTAAATAGTAATGTTACAATTTTCTCTGGTATAGGAGTTCTAGGCTTAACAATATTAACGGTATATTTAAAACGACGTAAACAAAAATAAGAATAATAAAAAACCTTGGATATATCCAAGGCTTTTTATTATTAAAAATATACTTTTCTAAAAATTATTTTTTCTCTTCTGCGCCTAAATCTTTAGCTCTTTTTTCTGATGTTGATAATTTTCTCTCTTCTTCTAATGTGTCTTTCATTCCTAATTTGCGTTTTGCTTTGTCAAAATCAATTTTCGTATAATCGACTACCAGCTTCATAGTAAGTTGGTTATTTTTTTCTTCAAAGTTAACACTTACGCCATTAATATCAGAAGATTCTTCAGTGATTTTTGATTTTGCAATATTTCTAGACTTTTCATCTGGACTTTTTAGTGTATTAGTAATGACTAGTTTGTTCACAACATCATCTTTATAATAGATAGTAATTTCACTCTCTTCTCTATCCGTTTTGTGGATATAAGTTTTAGTTTTTTCTCCTGAACAAGCGGTAAGTAGAAAGATAGATGCAACAAATGTTATAGTTAGTTTTAATAATTTCTTCATACAAGGTTCTCCTTTTGATTTAATATCTATGTTTTCTTATAAAATATAAGATTATATTCTAGTTTTGTAATACTCTCCCCATTTTTGCATACTCTCAATTACAGGTTTTAGAGTAATTCCAAGATCTGTCAGAGAATATTCAACACGAGGAGGTACCTCTGGATAAACTTTTCTATGAATTATTCCTTTTTCTTCTAATGTTCGAAGATTTGCTGTTAAAACTTTTTGACTAACACCGCTAAGTGATTTTTTCAACTCTCCAAAGCGCTTAGTTCCGTCTAATAAATCACGTAATATTAGAATTGTCCATTTATTGCTAAGTAGAAGTAAAGTTGTTTCAACAGGGCAAGCGGGTAATTCTGTTGGTAATTTCTTATTTGTCATAGAAGTCTCCTTAATTGTTGATAAGTTAATACTTTCTTGGCTTTAATTTTACAAGAAATATAATAGTTAAGTCAAGAGGGTAGTTACTTTAAAGTAACTATCTGACTTTAAAGTGCGTACTTGTTTAGTAGATAGCGGGGTGTTATGATAAGGACATAAAGTTAAAAGAATGGGATGATAAAAAGTTATAAGTAAAGGACGGAATGCGAAGATGAATAGAATACTGGAAGCTAAAAAATTACTTCAAGAGGCTGATGTGGTGATTATTGGAGCAGGAGCAGGACTTTCTGCAGCAGCAGGTTTGACATATAATGGAGAGCGTTTTGAAACGAATTTTAACGAATATATAGCTAAATATGGATTGACTGATATGTATTCATCAGGGTTTTATCCATTTGAAACATCGGAAGAAAAATGGGCATATTGGAGTAAGCATGTATATTTAAATCGTTATGAAGATAATGGTTTGGAATTATATAAAGATTTATATGATATAGTAAAAAATAAAGATTACTTTGTTATTACCACTAACGTGGATAGTCAATTTGAGAAAACTGGTTTTGATAGAAATAAAATCTTTGAGGTTCAAGGTAATTACGGAGAATTTCAATGTAGTATTCCTTGTCATAACAAGGTTTACAAAAATAAAGAACAAATATTGGAGATGATAAAAGAACAAAGAGATTTAAAAATACCAACAAAATTAATTCCGAAATGTACAGTTTGTGGTGAAGAAATGGCTATGCATCTTCGCTCAGATGGTACATTTGTGGAAACTAAAGAATGGTATGAGCAAAGTGAGGCATACTATGACTTTTTGAACAAAAATCAAAATAAAAAAATCGTTTTGCTAGAGCTTGGTGTAGGCTTTAATACACCTACAATAATTAGATTTCCATTTGAAAAATTAAATAAAATTTTGCCTAAGACTTCATTAATCCGTGTTAATAAAGAAAATTTTGAAGTAGAAGGGGTTTTAACTATAACAAATCCAATGGAGGAAGTCTTTTCCGAATGGAAGAAGCAATTAACATAGGTAGGTAACTAAAATATTAAGGAAGAAGGTGGCTCGAATGGAAAAATTAGATTATCTAATAAAAACATTAAATTCTAATATAAGAGTTCCCCAAGATAAAAAAGAAAAAGAGGATTTACTTAGAACGCTAATGAACATTTGGGAAGTTGAGGAATTACCTGATGAATTTTACAGACTTCAAGATGAATATTTACAAGAAAAGTTAGCGCAAGAGAAGTTAACAAGTCTAGAAGAATTAACAGAAATAGAGAGAAATATTTACCTTTGGCAAGGTGATATAACAACGCTCAAAGTTGATGCAATAGTTAATGCAGCGAATAAAGCTTTACTTGGATGTTTTATTCCACATCATCGTTGTATAGATAACGCGATTCACTCTAAGGCAGGGTTGCAACTAAGACAAGAGTGTTTTGATATTATGCAAAATCAAGGGGAATATGAAAAAACAGGTCAAGCAAAACTAACAAGCGGTTATAATTTGCCAGCGAAGTACGTAGTGCATACGGTGGGACCGATAATTTATGATAAGGTAGAAGAACGTGATAAAGAATTGCTCGCATCATGTTATAGAAATTGTCTAGAACTTGCAGTAAAAAATGGTATAAAATCTATTACATTTTGTTGTATAAGTACTGGAGAATTTCGTTTTCCTAATGAGCTTGCAGCAGAAACAGCAGTGGCAACTGTAAGAACATTTTTTAAGAATAATCCAGAATGTAAAATCAAGGTAGTATTTAATGTTTTTAAAGATAGTGATTTTGATATTTATAGAAAGGTTTTAGTTAAGGAAGTTAGTAGCAAATAGGTAAATATAGAAAATGAATACTAAAAAGATTTACAAATTGTGAGTCTTTTTTCTTTGACAAAAAAGAAATTTAAATATAAAATAGTTCTAAATAGAACGATTAAGAGAGAGAAGAAAAATGAATTTTTGGGATCAACATAAAACAATCACTTGTTATTATGCAATGCTTACTAGAAATATTTGTGATAAGTTTGGTTTGACGCAGATGGAATATGCTATATTGATGTTTTTACATAATAATCCGCAGTACAATACGGCGGCCGATATAGTGAGGGGACGTAAAGCTACAAAGTCTCATGTATCAGCTGCGCTAAAGTTACTTGAAGATAATGGATTAGTTATGAAAAAACAAAGTGCGGATAATAAAAAACGAATAGAGATAGTTTTACTAGAGTCTGCACAAGAGATTATTCAAGAAGGTCTTAGTGTGCAAAAAGAATTTATCAAAAATATTTTCCAAGACTTAACAGATGAAGAAATGAGTATGTGGAAAGGTATTTTTACCAAAATATGTGGTAATGCTGAAAAATGTTTACAGGATAGATAAGAATGGAGATGAAACCATGTTTAGTGTAAAAAAGAGAACTCTTTTATTAATAGCAGGAATAGTATGGTTTATAGCGGGATTTAATGTAGCGAGATTAGGGTTTTTATCATATTTTATGATAAAATCTCAGTGGTATTTCTATATATTTTCTATAATAGTTTTTGTTTTATTTGCAAAAATATTTTTCAAAATGAGTATGAATCACACAAAAAGGATAGTTTCGTATGAAGACTATAGACCATTTTGGCATTTCTTTGATTTGAAGGCGTATATTATTATGACTTGTATGATGAGTATGGGAATAAGCTTTAGAATAATCGGAATTTTTCCAGATAACTTTGTAGCGTACTTTTATTCTGGACTTGGTTGTGCGTTAGCATTAGCTGGGGTGTTGTTCTTTAGAAATTATCTTTGTTATGCCGAAATAGTAGAAAAAGCAACTAAAACATTGAAATAAAATATATTTTAAGTCACATTTCTTGGTAAGATAATAATAGGAGTTTATAATAAACTCAAGTGAAATTAGAAGAATAGCTTTTATGTACTAAAATTTATCGTATATAAAGTCTATGACTAGAGAAAAGAAGAGAAATTGTGAGGATAAAATGAATGAGTGAAAATAAAATAAATATTAATCTTGTAATTGATGATGTTTACGAGTTTGAGAAATTATTAGTTGCTTTTGGAGAAATATTTGAAGAAGATATAGACTACCCTAGTAAAGAGTATCTTACTAAATTGTTAAGAAGTGAACAATTATTAGTGATTACAGCGAAAGTAGGAAATGAAGTAGTTGGAGGTCTGACAGCTTATGTTCTAGTGAACTATCAAGTGGAAGGAGCGAGTATTTATATCTATGATTTAGGTGTAAAGGAAAGCTTTAGAAATAATGGGATAGGGAAAAGTTTAATAAAGTTTTTAATAGACTATTCTAAACAAAATAATATTCAAGATATTTTTGTTGATACAGAACAAATTGATAATGAAGAGGCCATAGCTTTTTACAATAAAACAGGATTTAATACTGAAACAAAAGTATTACAATATACTTATAAAATTTAATTTTAAAAATTATAGTATAAATATAAGTTTAAAAAAGACTTGCAAATTTTTTGCAAGTCTTTTAATATTATTCATCTTTTGCGAAGAATTCTGTTGCACGAACAGCGCGCTTCCAACCTTTGTATAATTTTTCACGTTCATTTTTATCCATTGACGGAACAAATAACTTTCCAGCAGAGTTAAGATTTTTTATTTCTTCAAGGTTTTTCCAATAACCTGTTGCAAGTCCTGCGAAAAATGCAGCCCCAAGAGCTGTTGTTTCTAGATTCTCTGCGCGTGCAATTTTCACTCCTAATATGTCAGATTGGAATTGTAGAAGATAGTTGTTGTGTGCGGCACCTCCATCTACTTTTAGTAGCGGGATTTCAACGTTAGCGTCTATTTTCATTGTATCGATAATATCACGTACCTGATAAGCGATGGATTGCAGTGTTGCTTTTACTAAATCTTCTTTTGTTGTGGCACGAGTTAATCCGAAAATTGTACCGCGAGCTTCTGGATTCCAATATGGTGCTCCCAAGCCTGTAAATGCTGGGACAAGATAAACCTCATTGTTATTAGAAGAATTATAGGCTAATTCTTCAGTTTCTGATGATTTTTTTATAAGACGTAAACCATCTCGTAACCATTGGATAGCACTTCCTGCGATAAAGATTGAACCTTCTAATGCGTAGTAGACTTTTCCATTAATACCATAACCAATCGTTGTCAGTAGATTATTTTTTGAAAGTTGCATACTTTCACCAATATTCATAATTATAAATGAACCAGTACCGTATGTATTTTTAATCATACCTTTATCAAAGGCAAGTTGACCGAATAATGCTGCTTGTTGATCACCTGCTAGACCGCTGATTTTAACTTCACCACCATAAAAATGATAGTCGGTAGTAATCCCGTAAATTTCAGAATTAGATTTTACCTCAGGTAGCATAATTTCAGGAATGTTTAATAAGTCTAAAATTTCTTTATCCCAAGTCAAGTCTTGGATATTGAATAACATAGTACGAGCTGCATTAGTGTAGTCTGTAACATGAGTTTTTCCACCTGTAAGCTTCCAAACTAACCAGGTATCTATTGTCCCAAATAATAATTCTCCTTTTTCTGCGCGTTCCTGAGCTCCTCCTACATGTTCTAAAATCCAACGGACTTTTGTCGCAGAGAAGTACGCATCAACAACAAGTCCAGTTTTTTTATGTATTAAATCTTTATAACCATCTTTAACTAATTTTTCAGCAATAGGAGCACTTTGACGTGATTGCCAAACTATTGCATTGTAGATAGGCTCGCCAGTTTGTTTATCCCAAACAACAGTTGTTTCACGTTGGTTTGTAATACCAATACTATCAATTTGTGTAGGTTTAATCCCGCTTTCGATAAATACTTCAGCGATAACGGATTGAACGGAGTTCCAAATAGCATTTGCATCATGTTCTACCCAACCTGATTGTGGGAAAATCTGCGGGAATTCCTTTTGACTACTTGCAACTATTTCTGCTTGTTTATTAAATATTATCGCCCTTGAGCTTGTTGTACCTTGATCTATTGCCATTATATATTTTTTCATATCATACCTCGAAAATCTTTTTCATTCTAATTATATCATTTTTATAGAAAAAATCTCCAGTTTCTCAATAATAAATTCTACCCTAATCGTTTTTTAGCAAATAACTAGCGATTTTTCTTATTTTCTTATAAAATAGATAGTAATATTATAGAGGGCTTTTAAGGGCTGATATAAAGTTTGATTGAATCGAGAAAACACAAGGAGAAAAAATGAATTCTTTACACACATCATTAGCTAAGTTATTAGCGAAATTAGAAAGCAAGGAAGTTTTAACAAAAAGTAGTGCAAATATAGAAAAGTTTAAAGTAGAAGAATTGGCAAGGTATATTCGTGATCTTTTCGTAGAGGAATATCCGGAAATAGAAATAAGAAGACTATTAGAAAAAGTACATTATGCCAATACCTATGAGGATAAAGTGTTAAAAGAAATTGCGTTTTTAGTTGATGAAATTAGCGAATATATGTTTAAATTAGAGGTAGCTAATCGTGATTTTGTAGTAGGATATTTTAACACACTTATTATTGATCCAAAGATTGAACCAACAGAATATAATTTTGTTTTGATGGAAGTTGATAGTCTAATTGAAAATAGTTTTGTTGAAGTGCCTGAAGAGGAATAGAGATGAAGATTTTAATACCAACAGCGAAAGAATTAAATAAAAAAGCACAAGAAGTACCTGAAGAGCTTTTAGGTGAGAAAACAAAAAATATTATTGATGAATTTGCTGATAAAAAGCCAGAAGAACTTGCTAAAATATACAAAATAAAAGAAGAAAAAGCGCAGGAAGAGTATGTGCGTTGGCAAAATTTAGCAAACCACAGCGCAAAATCTTATAGAGTATTAGAGCTTTTTAATGGTTTAATGTATCGAAATATTAGCCGTGATAACTTTACTAAGGAAGATGCAGAGTATATAAAGAAAAATGTGTACATCACAACTGCTCTTTACGGGGTTATAAACGCCTATGAGGCAATTCATGAACATCGTCTTGATTTTCTACAAAATGTAAAAATTAAAGATAGTTCGTTGAAAAATTTTTGGCGCGAAGATTATGATAGAAGTGTAGAAAATGATGAAGTTATTATATCGTTATTATCAAGTGAATTTGAGGAAGTTTTTTCAAAAACTATACGCGAAAAATTCATTAAGATTAGTTTTATGGAAGAAAAAAATGGAGATTTAAAAATACATTCGACTATCTCTAAAAAGGCACGTGGTAAATTTTTAAGTGAGATAATAAAGCGAAAGATTACTAATATAAGAGAAGTAGAAACTATAAAATTTGATGATTTTGAGTACAAGCCTGAGCTTTCAACTGAGAATAATTTGGCGTTTGTAGCTAAAAGATAAAAGCGCAGATAAGGAGAAATTTGAATAGAAAGATAAGAATAGGTGAAAAACTTAATGAAACAAGAAATAGATACAAAGAAGCTTTACTATGGTTTTCCAGTTATTTTAATTGGTTATAAGGATCCTAAATGGCGTTATAATGTAACGACATCAAGTTCATCATATTCATTAGGAAATATGATAACTGTAGGGATTAGAACTAATAGTAATGCGGAGAAGAATATAAAAGAATATAAAGAATTTACGGTTAATATACCTTGTCAGGAAATTTTGAATAAGGTGGAGATTGCAGGCTTCCACCCAGGACAAAATAAAATAGGAATGGCAGATATAACGTATGATCCTGGAAAATATGTTGATGCACCAATATTAGATGAATGTATTTTATCTATTGAGTGTAAGGTTGAGCACATCGTTGAGTATGGAGGATATACTAACTTTATCGCTAGTATTAAACGTCGTGTAGTTGACGAAAGTGTTATCGATGAAGAAGGTAAACTAAAAGGAGTAGAGTTTAATCCTATTTACTTCGTTGGTGACGAACATCAAAGAGTATATCGATATTTCAATGAGGAGAGCAAGAAATTAGGAGATAATATAGGTTGTTCATCCGAAGATGATGGGCTGACATGCGGTTAATCATAAGTAATCTATAAATTTAGTTAAGGTTTTATTTATGATGCTAGAGCATAATAATTTTAGAAGAAAGGAGGATTTTTATGGTTTATTATAATTTGCAAGTTCATAGTGCGTATGATTTACTCAATAGTACGATAAAGTACAAAGAATTGTTTGAGAAGCTAAAGAGTGACAATCAAGATTCAGTAGTAATAGTCGATCCCAATATGTACGGAGCGATAAAAGCTTATAAAGAAGCTAAAAAGACTGGAATAAATTTAATTTCGGGATTAGAAGTTAAGTTGGGATATGGTATTAGTTTTTTAACTTTTAATATTTTATGTAAAAATGAAAGAATGTTCCATAAATTATTTGAGTTATCAACTCGCTTTTTGAACGAGGAAGAGTTATCGTTAGAAGCTTTTTTAGCGGAGATAAAAGATTTTAAGGATGATTTTGTTCTTATTGTTACTAGTGAATTAAGAGACAGTATAGAATTTAGTTATCTTCAAGAACAGTTAATCGGATATGATTTTTATTTTGGTTTTAATGAAAAATTTAATTACAGTATTTATACATATTATGATAATATCGTTTATACAAAACCAAGTTATTATTTAAATAAAGACCACTATCAACAAGTAGTTGTAGCGCGGGCTATAAGAGATAATACTAAGTTGAATATAAGAGAATTAACGACAACTATTGGAGATCATTTTGTACGTAGCGTACAAGATTTTTCTTTACTTTTAGAGTCAGATAATGAAGAGTATATTTTTATGTTTCAAAAATCTCTAGATAATCAGCAAAGAATAATAGATAAATGTCGTTATGAATTGGAATTTTCGGGTTATCATCTTCCTAAATATATTTACGGAGAGCATGAAGATGTTTTTGCGAAAATGTCTGCTAAGGACTATCTTCGATACTTAGTTCAAAAAGGAGCTAAGGAAAAACTTGTTGGGAAAGATTATTATGCATATAAAAAGCGTTATGAGTATGAGCTTAAGATTATTGATGATATGGGCTTTAACGACTACTTCTTGATTGTTTATGATTTTGTTAAATATGCAAAAGATAATGGGATTTTAGTTGGAGCAGGACGTGGTAGCGCAGCAGGAAGTTTGGTATGTTATTTACTAAATATTACTGAAGCTGATCCACTTGAATATAACTTGCTTTTCGAACGTTTCTTAAACAAAGAGCGTATTTCGATGCCGGATATCGATATTGACTTTCAGGATACACGTCGTGATGAAGTGATAAAATATGTGGAAGGAAAATACGGAGAAGATAAAGTTGCACAAATTATTACCTTTACAACATTTCAATCAAAGAGTGCTGCTAGAGAAACGGCAAGGATACTCCAGTTTAATGAAGAGGATTTGAAATTTATCAGCAGTAATGTAAGTTCTACAAGAACATTAACCGAATGCTATGAAGTATCAGAAAATCTTAGAAATTTTGTTAATAAAAGTGATTTGAATCGACGTTGGTTCTCTATTGCATTAAGTCTTGAAGAATTGCCGAAAAATCCTTCGGTTCACGCAGCGGGTATAGTAATAAGTGATGATAAACCTTTGATTAAACATACGCCATTGGCTGCTTCAAATGTAACAAAATATTTAACACAGTGGACTATGGATGATGTTGAAAGTGTTGGACTTTTGAAGATAGACTTTTTAGGGATTCGTTATTTAACGATGGTTTCAAATATAGTCGAGCAAATTAAAAAAGATAATCCTAGTTTTGATATAACGAAGATTAATTACGCTGATCAAAAAGTATATAATTTGTTTACACAAGGAAGAACGGAAGGTATTTTCCAGTTTGAATCAAGCGGAATGAAGGAAAAACTTCGTTTGCTTCGTCCGACAGAATTCAATGATATAGTTGCGATGAATGCTCTTTATCGCCCAGGACCTATGGCACAGATAGAGACTTACGTTCGTAGAAAACATGGTGAAGAAAAAGTTGTTTACCCGCATCCACATCTGGAAAAAATATTAAGGGATACTTATGGGGTTATCGTTTATCAAGAGCAAATTATGCTTATTGCGGTGAACTTTGCTCATATGTCACTGAATGAAGCTGATAATATGCGTAGAGCGGTGAGTAAAAAGAAAAAAGAAGATTTGGAATATTACGGACGAATTTTCATTGAGAAAAGTGTAGCTGCGGGATATGACCTTAATATCGCGAAAAAACTTTTTGACTTGATAGTAACATTTGCTAATTACGGATTTAACAAGAGTCACGCAGTTGTTTATAGTATGCTTGCTTATCGTTTGGCATACTTAAAAGTTTATTATACAAAGTATTTCATGACAGCTCTTCTAAATAACGTAATTAGTAGTGAGAAGAAAATTAATGAATATAAACAAGAATTGAATAATCTAGGGATTACCTTGGCTAAGCCAGACGTCAACGTTAGTTTAAGTGATTTTAGTGTTTATAAGCAGGATATTGTTTTTGCATTAACGGCGATAAAAAATGTTGGTTATCGCAGTAGTTATGAGATTGTTCAAGATAGACTTAATTTCGGGAAATATCAAGATATAGATGATTTCTTAAAACGTATGAATAAAAAAGTTGACTACCAAGCAGCGCAGTCATTAGTTAAGGCTGGAGCATTGGATACTTTTGGTTACAATCGTGCAACACTTATGAAAAAAGTTAAAGATTACTATGAAGATGACCGTAAGTATATAAATAATGTAAGAGTAGCCTTATCAGCAGAATCAGGCTTAACTTTGAAGGTTGAGGAGATAGAAGATTACCCGATTGCTGAAAAAATTCAAATGGAAAAAGAGGTCACAGGTACATATTTCTTGAAGCATCCAGTTCAAGTAGAAAAAGAAAAATATGCTTATTTACCTCTTCGATATATTGGGCGAGATGTAAGTGATAGCTACGTTGAGGTTATCACCAAAAAAGAGATAAAAACCAAGAAAGGTGAGTATATGGCCTTTCTAACTGTTAATGATGGCAAGAATGACTATGATGTTACGGTGTTTCCAAGTGTCTATAAATATGCGAGTGGTTTTATTAAGGTTGGAGAGTTTTCTGTTATGACTCTGAAAAAGCAAATTCGCAACAATCGAGAACAATATATTTTAGAGAAGATAGCGAGCTTAAAAAATTATAATGATTATTGCTTAAATAATATAAAAATAATTTACATTATAGAAAGTAAAGATGTTTTGGAATTATTACAAGAATATAAGGTAGAAGATTCTGGTGTAGAAGTGGTATTATTCCAAAATAATAATACAGATAAAGCGCGTAAATTCCACATAGAAAATGAACAATTATTTGTTCATAAATTTTTGAATAAATTCCCTGGAAAACGCATTAAAATAGAATATTCAAAGAAATAAGAAAAAAAGAAAACAAAAAACGCACAATACAATTTTTTCACTAGAAAAAAAGTATAAAATATGATATTGTTGATAAGTAAATTTAAAAATATTAATAATTAAATTGAAAGAAGGTAAAACTAAATGAAAAAAATCGCAGTTTTGACAAGTGGTGGAGATGCACCGGGAATGAACGCAGCGGTACGTGCGGTTGTAAGAACAGCAATCTATAATGGTTTAGAAGTTTACGGAGTATATCAAGGATACAAAGGTCTAGTAGAAAATAATATTAAAAAATTAGAAGTTGGGGATGTGGGTAACATCATTAACCGTGGTGGAACAATGCTTTATTCAGCACGTCTACCAGAGTTTGCTAATCCAGAAGTAAGAAAGATTGCTATTAAAAACTTAGAAGCATTAGGTATCGATGGTCTAGTGGTAATCGGTGGTGATGGGTCATACCGTGGGGCAATGGCCTTAAGTAATGAGATGAACATCAAGACAGTGGGTGTTCCGGGAACAATTGACAACGATATTTGTTGTACGGATTACACAATAGGATTTGATACAGCGCTTAACACAATTGTAGATGCAATAGACAAAGTTCGTGATACTGCATCAAGTCATGAGCGTGCGTTTATTATCGAGGTAATGGGGCGTAATGCAGGAGACTTAGCGTTATATGCTGGTATTGCAGGAGGAAGTGAGAGTCTACTTATTCCTGAGAAAAAAGAAGATCTTGAAGAAGTAGTTTCTCGTATTAAAGCAGGAGAAAGTCGTGGGAAAAGACACTCAATTATTGTCCTTGCTGAAGGAGTAATGGGTGGTCAAGAGTTAGCAGATAAACTTCAAGAACTTACTGGAGAAAAAGTTCGTGCGACTATTTTAGGGCACATTCAACGTGGTGGAACACCATCAGCACAAGATAGAGTACTAGCATCACGTTTTGGGAACTATGCAGTTCAACTTTTATTAGCGGGCGAGTCTGGACGTGCTGTAGGTATTCAAAATAATAAACTTGTGAGTACTAAGTTCCAAGACGTATTTAGTGATGTTCATAATGTTGATTTATCAATGTATGATGTATCAAAACAACTTTCAATCTAAGCATTTCTTTTGAAAACATTTTCTTTGCATGAAAACGTTGATATTTCAAGGAAAAGTTTGAAAATAAAATGAAAATACGTTAAAATAATAGGGTAAAGATAAAACTAAGAGGTAAATTAAACTATGATACAGAAAAAAACTAAAATAATTTGTACAATTGGACCTAAATCAGAATCAAAGGAAAGACTTACGGAAATGGTTGAGTTAGGAATGAACGTTTGTCGTCTTAACTTCTCGCATGGAGACTATTCTGAGCATGGTGCACGTATCCAAACGATTAAAGAAGTAAGAGAAGAGACTGGAACAAATTTAGCAATCTTATTAGATACTAAAGGGCCAGAAATCAGAACACACAACATGGAGAATGATGCGATTATCTTAGAAACAGGTAACGATGTTATCGTATCTATGACAGAAGTATTAGGAACTCCTGAAAAATTCTCTATTACTTACGGAGAATTAGTACATGATGTAAAAGCTGGAGATACTATTTTATTAGATGATGGTCTAATAGGATTAACAGTTAATTCTGTTGATACAGAAGCAGGATTAATCTACACTACTGTTCAAAATGGTGGAGTGCTTAAAAATAAAAAAGGAGTTAATGTTCCAGGTGTTTCTACTAAATTACCAGGTATTACTCCAAAAGATGAAGAAGATATTCGTTTTGGATGTAAACAAGACATCGACTTTGTTGCTGCATCATTCGTTCGTACTAAAGAAAATGTATTAGAAGTTCGCCGTATTCTTAAAGAAGAAGGATGCGAACATGTTCAAATCGTTCCTAAAATCGAATGTCAAGAAGCTATCGACAATATCGATGAAATTATTGAAGTATCAGATGGTATTATGATTGCTCGTGGGGACCTTGGGGTAGAAGTTCCAGCAGAAGAAGTACCTATTATGCAAAAATCTATTATTGCTAAATGTAATACAGCAGGTAAATTTGTAATTACGGCTACTCAAATGTTAGACTCTATGCAAAAAAATCCACGTCCAACACGTGCTGAAGTATCAGACGTAGCGAACGCAATTTATGATGGAACTGATGCAATCATGTTATCAGGAGAATCTGCAGCTGGAGCTTATCCAATAGAATCAGTTCGCACAATGGCTACAATAGCTAAACATACTGAAGAAATGCAAGATTACTCTCGTATTCTTAAAGATCGTTCTAGAAAAATTGTATCAAAAGATATTACAAATGCGATTGGAGTATCAGTTGGATACACTGCATTAAACTTAGATTTACACACTATCGTAACTTATACTGAGTCAGGACAAACAGCAAGATTAATTTCTAAATACCGTCCTAATGCTGCTATTTTAGCAGTAACTCCAAGTAAAAAGGTTGCTCGTGGGTTAAGTCTAGTTTGGGGTGTAGATGCAAAAGTTTCATCTCAAGTAACTTCAACTGACGAAATGTTAGACACGGCAAAAGAAATTGCTGAAACTTCAGGGTATGCTAAAAAAGGTGATGCTATCGTAATTACTGGTGGTATCCCAGTAAATACTTCAAGAAGTAATGTAGGTTCTACTAACTTCTTAAAAGTTTCTGTAGTAGACTAATAAAAAAGGCTAGAAAGTCAACTGACTTTCTAGCCTTTTAAAATTAAGAAAAAGTAGCCTTAAAGGCTACTTTTTCGTTATGTGGCACAAAATAAAATTTAGGGGAAATTATTATTTTGCACTAGACTAAAACTTGAATGCTTTAGTATTAAATTAAAAGTTTTATTTTGATATTTAGCGTCCAAAAAGAAATATATAACTATAACTAATATAGTTATAAGAATGGAAACTAAAAAATCAACAGTTATAAGAACAATCTGAAGGATTGTATGATTTATATAGATGTACCCTAATTATCTATATAAATCATATAATGATTATCATAGGTATTAGCAGATTACCAAGAATTTGTAATTTTTGTATAACTACTTTTTTGGTTATTTCAGCAATACATATTTTAGTAGTAATCTATATTAAATGTAACAAACAGTATAATTGGAAATAAATAAAAATAATATTAATTATACTAAAATATTTTAATGATAAGATTACCTTAGTAACTGTTTACAGTTTAATTGTATCAAAATGTTGGATATTGTCAAATGATAGCCGAAAAGCAACCTATATTTTATGAAATATTTTTCAAAAAAGAAGTAGAATAGATGTGTTTATTTGATAACGGTATAAAAAAATGGGATAGCATTGAGCATATCCCATTTTTTATATTTTCATTAATTATCTATTTACAACATTAGGTGAATCACCAGTAGATATTACTTCAGTTGCTGCATTTAGTGCGCCTTCTACAAGGTTTTTAACCGCTGTTTCTGTGTAAAAAGCAGTATGAGGAGTATAAATAATATCATCTCTATCGATTAATTCTTGCATCACTTTATCATCAAACTCTTTGTTTGAGAAATCTTTAGGTACATAGTTTCCTTCGTTTTCATACACATCAAGGCTTGCTCCTAATAGTTTTCCGCTATCTAAGGCACGGATAACAGCTTTAGTATCAACAAGAACTCCGCGAGCAGCGTTGGCAAAGATAGAGCCATCTTTCATTTTGCTGAAGAATTCATCGTTTACCATGTGAGTATATTCTTTAGTGGCAGGAACGTGGATAGTAACTACATCAGATTGAGCTAATAACTCATCGATGCCATCTACATACTCAAGTACTTCGCGAGCAGCGTCTGATGGATATAAGTCATAACCGATAACACGACAGCCTAAACCTTTGAATAATGTCGCTGATTGGCGTCCGATGTTTCCTGTACCAAGGACACCGACAGTAAGTGTTCTAAGTTCTCTTGAAATAATATTTTTGTTCCAAGTAAAATCGTGCTTCTCTACATTGTTAAGAATTTTTTTAATATTTCTACTAATATATAAAACCGTTGTAACTACGTGCTCTGCAATTGCATTAGGAGAGTAGCGTGGAACGTTTGTCATACTTATTCCTAATTCACGCATATATTTTATATCATGGATATCAAACCCAGCCATTCTGTTTGCTATTACTTTAACACCTTGTTCTTTAGCATAGTCATAAACTTCTTTAGCGAATGGTCTATTTTGGAACATGACGATACCTTGTTTGCCATCGATTAAATGTTTTGTTTCTAGTTGAAGCTCCCCTTCATGCAAGTCAACTTCTACATCTGGATGTTCTTTTAACCAAGCATCAACAAATGGTCTTTCGTCTTCTCTTAAATTGAATAGTGCTAATTTCATAATGTAAACTCCTTTTAATTTTATATTCTAGATGAATATTAGATTAGAATGCTGTAACAAATAGATAATTAAGAACATCTAATATTCAGCTAGCACATAATTCACTTAAAAAGTGCAACACGTTAAAACGCTTCCTTACAGCCTTTATTTTAACAGAAAAATCTATGGTGTCAACATGGAGAAAAATATAATACAGAAAATATATTTAATAAACAGAATACTCTATGAACACTTATATAAAGTAGACTGAATGAAAATATCTAATGAAAACTTAATATTTTTTAATTGTATATTGAGATGGATTATGCTAAATCATAAAGATAACTTAGAACTATATAAATATAATTTTACTTAATTAAAATATAAGTATAGAAATTAAATGATTGTTAATACAGCTGTAAGTGTGTAATATAAAATACTTTCGAGGTCTATTTAGAAAAATATCTAAATAGTTCTTGACTTAACTTATCAAAAGATGTATAATCTATTTAGAAGGATATCTAAATAGATTAATAATATAAAAGGGGTGATATACATGGGATGAGTGAGACTTTGAAAGCTATATCTGATCCAATTAGAAGAAATATATTAGAATTGCTAAAAGAAGAAAAGAAAAGTGCAGGAGATATTGCAGCAGAATTTCATTTAACAGGGGCGACAGTATCGTATCATTTATCTCAGTTAAAAAAAGCGGGATTAATTATGGAGAGTAAATATAAAAATTATATTTACTATGAACTTAACGCTTCTGTTTTTGAAGAAGTGCTAATGTGGATATATGAATTAGGAGGGCAAAAAAATGAAAAAAATAGATAAGAAAATGTTACTATTTGGAATTTTATTATGTTTATTGCCGATGTTGATAGGATTTTATTATTATGATTTACTGCCTGATAAAATAGCAATTCACTTTAATATGCAAGGCAATCCTGATAACTTTGTTTCCAAAACTTGGGGTATTGTAGGTCTTCCGCTAGTAATGGGAGCAGTATTTTTAGTTTTATCTATTGCTTTAGATATTCAAGAGACTGGGAAAAAAGGTGCGTCTTTGGTAAAAATGATAATACCTATTATGAGTATTTTACTGCAAGGAGCATTAATCTATTACGCTCTTGATAATAATTTTGATGTAGGGAAACTAACATTGTTTACTGTAGGAATAATTTTTATGGTTTTAGGGAATTATTTACCTAAAAAAGAATACTGGGGTAAATATAATTTTAATCTTTGCGGTTTAGAAAAAGGATTAGATGAGCAAAAATTTATCCGCATATATTCAAGATTTATGGTTGCAAGTGGAGTTTTGATTTTCCTTAGTGCATTTTTTGATAATCGACTTGGGATAAGTATAGTTATAATTTTTGCAATTCTATCAGCGATTTTACCATTTTATTTAGCTAAAAAGTATAGAATTAAAGATTAGGGAGAAATTTTTCATTTTTTAGAAGGTAGTAATATAAAGAGGGGATACAAAAAATGTTCCACTGAAGATTGTGCTAAAAGAATAATTTTATATACTTTAAAGATATAAAATATCAAGTTAACATAAAGTTTTAAGTAAATATTATGTAATTTTGCTATATTAGGAATGTTGCATAAAATAGGAAGGGGAACGGAATGTTACAATTAAAAAATATTATTAAAAAATATAAAACTGGCGGCAACGAAGTTGAAGTGTTAAAGTCAGTCAATATTAGTTTTCGTGAGAGTGAGTTTGTTTCAATCTTAGGTGCTAGCGGTAGTGGTAAGACTACGTTATTAAATATTATTGGAGGTTTGGATAAATATTCTTCTGGAGACATGCTTCTTCTGGGGCGTTCAACAACGGAGTTTAAAGATCGTGATTGGGATAGTTATCGTAATGGGACTATCGGTTTTGTTTTTCAAAGTTATAATTTGATTTCTCATCTAAGTGTTCTTGAGAATGTTAAATTAGCATTATCGATATCAGGAGAATCGAATAAAGAAAATTACGCAAAGGCGAAAAAAGTGCTAGAAGATGTTGGATTGGGTGATCACATTAATAAAAAACCAAATCAACTTTCTGGTGGGCAGATGCAGAGGGTAGCGATTGCGCGTGCTTTGGTAACAGAGCCGAAAATTATTCTAGCTGATGAACCAACAGGAGCACTTGATAGTAAAACAAGTGTTCAAATAATGGAACTTATTAAAGAAATAAGTAAAGAAAAATTAGTGATTATGGTTACACATAACCCAGAATTAGCTAAAACATATAGTGATAGAATCGTTCGTTTAAGAGATGGAGAAGTTATTGAAGATACAAATCCATTTGTAGAGGAAACTTCTAACAGTGATTATAGTCTTAAAAAGACAGCGATGGCATTTAGTAGTGCGATAAAATCGAGTTTTAAAAACTTGCTTACGAAAAAATTCCGTACATTGATGACGATTATTGCAAGTAGTATAGGAATTATAAGTATAGGGTTAGTACTTGCTATTTCGTCAGGGATGGATAAATATATCCAAACTATGCAAAATGAGAATCTATCAAATATGCCAATTATGATTAACGCAAATCAGATTAATTTTGGTTTAAGTACAGAAGATGATAGTTCTGAACAAGATGCTAAAGGTAATGAGTTGGTTCCTAAATCACGTCGTGATGTTCATAGAAACTTATATACTGCTGATGCGCTAGGGACTGGTGAAACATTTATCAACTACATTCAAAATAATGCTAAAGATTACTATTCATCTATTGATTTCGTTAAAGGGTATCAAGTTATGGCTCTTAAGAAGAATGCTAAAGGTGATGTGAGCTTGGTAAAAGATAATAAAAATATTTATAGTGGTGATAGTATTTTCGGAGTGCTACCAGAAGATAAAAATATGATTCTAAAGCAATACGAAGTTGTGAAATCTTCTGAAAGTAACTTTGAGTATCCTAAAGGCAACGAATTAGTGTTATTCACAGCGTACAATAATGAAATAGACAAAGATACGCTAAGAGCATTAGGGTTTGATGAAAATAGTAAAGTTAAGTATGACGATATTTTAGGAAAAGAATTTAGTATAGTTGATAATGATAGCTACTATAAAAAGATAGCGGATAGATTTATTCCGGCAGAAACAGATGATAAAATGTATGATGCAGGGACAAAAGTAAAAGTAGTTGCGATATTAAAAGCTAAAGATAATGTAACAAATCCAAATTTTACTTTAGGATATACACGTGAACTACAAAAAACAATGCTAGATAAAGAAGTTAAGTCGGATATTGTAGTTGCTCAACAAGCAGACAAAACTAAAAATATCATAACAGGTGAAAAAATGGATGCAGATACTGCAGAGCAGGTATTAGCTACATTAGGAGCAGATGTTGCACCAAGTTCAATTAATATTTATCCGAAAACATTTGCCGATCGTGATAAAATTGCAGAAGTAATTAACGACTTTAATAAAAAAGTTTCTGAGAAGTATGGAGCCAATAGTGCTGATTACCACAAATACAGTATTACTTACGCTGATATGGCAAAACAAATGACATCAATTATGTCTCAAATGATAAATACAATTTCATTAATTTTAACTGCGTTTGCGGGTATCTCACTAATCGTATCATCAATTATGATTGGTATTCTTACGTATGTATCTGTAGTTGAAAGGACAAAAGAGATTGGTATTTTACGAGCAATAGGGGCGCGTAAGAAAGATATTACTCGTATCTTTATTGCAGAGGCAGGGCTTATAGGATTTGCTTCGGGAGCGATAGGAGTTCTAGTTGCAATGGGGTTAGCGATACCTATTAGTAGCTCAATCGCAAATGCCCTTAAAATAGAGAGTTTCAGTGCGAATCTAGATGTAAAAGCAATAGTAGGATTAATCCTATTAAGTTTAGTATTAACGCTTATCGCAAGCATTATCCCATCAAGAATGGCTGCGAAAAAAGATCCAGTAGAGGCGCTGAGAACAGAGTAATAAGTGGTTTATATTCATTTAAAATGAAAAGTAACAGAAATTAGCCACAGATAAGAAAAAACACCTTAATGGTTGAACTTAAAAATTCTAACTTTTAGGGTGTTTTTTGATGGGGATTAGATATAAATATAATGGCTAGATTTAGATGATACACAAATTAAGAGTATTGTTAAAATAGATTGACACATATTTATTAACCCCTTATAATAAAATATTGTATTATAAATTAACCGATTTTTAACGGATTGGAGAGAGGAGGATTGGATGTCGATAGAATTAGGAGTTTTTATTATTTTTATTTTTTGGCTATTTATATTTTTATTTGTTTTATATAAAGATAGACGAAATTTATTTTTGGGAATCAGTTTTCTAGCGACCATACTTTTTCTTGCTTTATATCTAATGTTTATTGTTGTTAAGTATGCTAATGATTATCCTATTGTCTACTATATAGGTGTGATAGGTTTAATGGGTATATTGTTTATTGTAACGATTTTACCTCTTGCTGTAGTGTTGATGTTCTTCTATAATTCGTTTATGATTGTTCGGCGAGAAGGATTAAGACTGAGAAATCTTTTGAGTCTTGGAACGATAATTTTACTTATAGGTTACGTTGTCTGGTGGCCTAGCATTGGACGATATACATACGAAAGTATGACTTTAAATGGAATTTACATCTATATTACTTTAGTAGTATTATATTTTATTTGTATTGGAGTATCATATTTAGCAGCAAGTACCTTAAATATTATAAACTTACTTCCAAGAAAACTTGATTATGTTGTTGTTCTTGGAGCAGGACTAATAGGAGAGCGTGTAACACCGCTGCTTGCTAGTCGCATAATAAAAGGGATAAAGATTTATAGTAAACATCCAGGTAGTAAACTTATTATGTCCGGAGGGCAAGGTGCCGATGAAGTAGTATCTGAAGCATTTGCAATGAAAAATTATGCGCTTGAACAAGGGGTTTCTGAAGAAGATATAATTATGGAAGATAAGTCTACTAATACAGAAGAAAATATTAAATTTTCAAAAAGGCTTATGAAAGATGTTAACTCGCGTTTCGCCTTGGTCACTAATTATTATCATGTTTACCGAGCGTTAGTTCTTGCGAAAACTTTAGGTTTTAGGTGTATTGGTTATGGAGCGCCAACAAAATTCTATTTTACTCTTAATGCATTTATTCGTGAATTTATAGGGTATTTATATTTAAAAAGAAAAATACATGCTATAGTGATAGTTAGCTTAACGATATTATTTATATTAGCCATTGCTGTTGTTGAAATATATTATCGAGTTAATTTTGGTGGAGGACCAGCATTAAAAAATTAAAGAAATATAAAATTCTGAAACTAGAAATAGTTTTGGAATTTTTTTATGTTTATAGTATAATGAGATAAAGATTAGAAGCTAGTGCATAATGAGATAAGTGAGGATAAATATTTTGAAAGATCATAATTATTATATGGAGATGGCATTGGAAGAAGCACGGCGTGCCTATCAAAAAGGAGAAGTACCTGTAGGAGCGGTTTTAGTTATAGATGATGAAGTAGTCGCAAAGGCTCATAATACTCGAGAAGCTAGTCAACAAGCACTAAATCATGCGGAGATGTTGGTTATAAAAGGAGCGTGCGAGAAAATAGGTTTTTGGAGATTGGATAATAGTTATCTTTATACGACAGTAGAGCCCTGTGTCATGTGTAGTGGAGCGATTATTCAAGCTCGAGTAGAAAATGTGATATACGGTGCAGCTGATGTTAAATATGGTTGTTGTGGCAGTTGTATTGATTTAGTTGCGAATAATAAATTTAACCATCAAGCTCATATAATTTCAGGAGTATTAGAAGAAGAGTGCGCAGCACTTATGAAAGATTTCTTTAGGGAACTACGTGATAGGAAAAAATAAATAATATTTTTTCAGATGTATTCCTTAAAAGATTATAATTATAAAATAATAAAAAATAGTAATAAATAAATATAATAACGATAAATTTATTCTTAAATAAATTTATCGTTGTTTTTAATTTAAAGTCTATTAAAGTAAAGAAAATTAGATAATAAAAATAAAATATATTGTAAAACTAAAAAAACAAAAAATTATATCTTTATTTTATATTTTCACTATCTTTATTTTAAGAAATTTGATACAATGAGAGTAGAAAGTAAAAGAGGAATTTTGATGAAAATAGAGAATGTTATAAAGAAATTTAAAGACGAAGACATTTACCTTTGTCCGAAGTGTTTAAAGCAATCTAATATACAAAATATAAGTCTAGTTTGTGAAAATAATCATCAATATGATTTTTCGAAAAAGGGTTATATTCATCTTATAAATAATTATAAAGCGACAAAATATAGTATGGAATTATTTGAAGCCCGAAGTGTGATTTTTAAGGGGGAGTTTTACAAAGAGGTATTTCTTGAGTTAGGAAAACTTGTAGAAAAATATTCTAAGGATGTTTTAATAGATGCTGGATGCGGTGAAGGATATTATATTAGGCAACTAAAAGAGATATTTCCTGAGAAATATTTTTTCGGACTTGATAATAGCAAGGCGGCGATAGAGCTTGCGGTAAAAGAGGATAAATTAAATCCGTATATGTTAGCGAATATTGAACCACTACCTTTTCAAGATAATAGCGTGTCGTGTATTTTAAATATTCTTACACCTGCTAACTATAATGAGTTTTTTAGGGTGTTAGGAGAAGAAGGGTATTTAATCAAAATAATACCTAATACGGATTATTTAAGGGAAATCCGTGAGTTAATGGGAGTAAAGGAATATAAAAATACTGAAACAGTAAATCTTATTAAAGAAAACTGCACCATAATAGAACGTGTTAGGGTAAATAAAATGTACGAACTGGATGAGTATTTGGCGGAGAATTTTTTAAAGATGACACCATTAACATTTTCTAAAGATGTATCAAAAGAAGATATAAAAAAATTAAAGAAAATAACTATAGATTTAGAGATTTTAGTTTGTAAAAAATATAATGGACATTTTTATTAACAAAGGGGGAATTTTTTATGAATACTAAAGATTATGATCGAGTTGTTGAAGTGAAAAAATATGTAAAAAAACCATGGCCTACGAATTGTCTTGATTTTGCGTTAAGAGAAGGGGATATGTATCTTATGAGAGAGGCTAGTATTCGTCAGACGAATTATTACCTTTGCGAAAAAGATGGGAAAACGTATCTAATAGATAGTGATAAACACAAGGATGAAATAGATTGGGTAAATCTAGCTAAGTTTGTCGAAGTAGAAATAGATGATTCTGTGTACAGAAGATATAGAGTATTGAAGTAAATTGACAATTAAATAATTTCTGATGTAAAAGCGTGTAATGGCTCTAGAAGAAATAGTCTAGAGATTTAAAGGAGAAAAATCATGTACGTAGCATACGATAGTAAAGATGAAGTTTGGAACGCCTTAGATGATAAGATAGAAAAAGAAAAAGAGTATCATTGCCCAATCTGTGGAGGAAAGGTTATTTTTAAACAAGGTAAAAAAATTCAGTCTCATTTTGCTCATGCTAAAAATTGCTCATGCCAATATGAAACGTATAAAAAAGAGAGTAAGGAGCATTTAGAGACGAAAAGAGATCTTTACGAGCATTTTATGAAAAAATATCGCAATGTAGAAGTGGAACATATTTTTAAAGTAGGTGAAAATACTATCCAAATAGCAGATGTATTTATAAAGGATAAGAATATCGCTTTTGAATATCAGCGCTCCGTAATACCTTATGAAGCGATAAAAGAACGTACAAAAGGTTATGAAAAAGCAGGATTGCGTCTGATTTGGTTAATAGATACAAATAAGTTTGTAAAAACACTTAAAACATATGACGGTATTAGTTATATACGCTATGCACCGTTTGTGGATACTTTTCTAAATTATTATCAAGGTAAGATATTTTTCTACGGTTGGGATAATCTCAATAAAAAGTTTGAATTCTATCAAATTTGGGCACATAATCTTAAAAAAAGAAATGCTATTTGTATAAAGACCAGCTTTGATATTGATGAATTTGATATACCTTTAGATTTAAAGTTACTTGATAAAGATTTGACATCTAAATTGTATCCTGAAGATATTGAAAATTACGTATATGAACAGATTAAATACGATAAAACTGTAAAAAATAAAATTCTAAGTATGTTTTATAATCAGCATATAGAGTTAAATAATATTCCGAATGTTATTGGGATAAATATGCTTGAACAAATACTTATAAAAACACCGCTTATCTATTGGCAAGGGATGATGTATAAATTTTTTAAAGAAGGAAAAACTTATCCTGAACTTATACGCATAATGAGTAATATTATTGAGTTTAAAGATAATATTTATATAAACAATATTCAACAGGGAGAGATTTTCTTGAAAGTATTTAAACAATACTATAGAGAATTAGTTGCGAAAGAGAATTAAGGGGAATATATTATGGAAGAGTCTTGTGGGAAACTATCAGATATAGAAAAAAAGATACTATTGTCGTTATTAGCGATAGAAAAAGTTACTACTTTGAAAATACATAAAATACTTAAAGACTTAGGCTGTATAGAAAAATTCTCGGAGTTGTCCTTAGAGGGGTTTAAGGTCTATTTTGGAGATAATGCAGAAGAAGTCTATGAGAAATTTAATAATAATATGAAATTTGACTTTGTTAGTTACTTTGATTTCTATAATGTGAAATGTATCTTTTGTGATGATGTTTATTATCCGCAAGATTTTTTCAGACTATATGACTATCCGTTTGTTATTTTTTATAGAGGAAACAAAGATTTATTATTATTTAAAAGAAAAATGTCAATTGTGGGCAGTAGAAATAATACTTCATATTCAGATACTGCGTTAAAAATTATTGTGCCACATTTGATAGATAATAATTTTGTTATAGTTAGTGGCTTGGCATCGGGAGTTGATAGTTTGGCTCATCAAGCAGCTGTAAAAAGCAAGGGATACACAATAGGAGTAATAGCTCAAGGGCATAATATTGTTTATCCTGAACAAAGTAGAGAGTTATACAGACAATTAGAGGCTAATCATCTTATAATATCGGAGTATTTTCCGACTTCTCCGATAAGGAAATACAAATTTTTGGAAAGAAATAGGCTTGTAGCGGGGCTTTCAAAAGCACTTTTGGTAACAGAAGCGGCACAAAGAAGTGGTACGCAACGAACGATAGATTTTGCTTTAGACTTAGGAAATTCTGTATTTTGTTTACCGGGAAGATTTGGTGATAAGATGAGTTGGTCGATGAATGAATATATAAAAGAGGGGGCGATATTAGTTAATAAATTAGAGGATTTTGGTAGTGAGCTAGGATTTTAGTAAAAATATTTGAGAGGATGATTCAAATGACAGATATTTTATTTATTAATCCACTAGGTTGGGATAATATTATCTGGGCGAGAGTCACAGAGCAAATTCCAAACAAAACCTTTGATTTTATTGAATTTACAGAAGAGAGTTTTAAATCTATATCAAAAAAAGAAATTGAACAGGTTCTATTGAATAAAATGACAAGAGTAAAAAGAGGGGGCTATATAGTAGCGGCTTCTTATGGTACGGTTGTTTTGCTTAATGGGTTGGAAATTTTTAGTGAATACCTTGATGGGGTTAATCTTATTGTCATCGAGGGGCTAGAACCTATACCTCCGAAATCAGTTTTAAAAACATATTTTGAACCAGAGATAAAGTTTACTAGTAAAGAAGAATATTTATCAAAGACACTTAGTGAAAAAGAAATGCAAGACGGTTTTTTGGTTGAGCTGCTTTTAAGGAAGCTCAAAAAAGAAGGTAGTAAATATGTTATGAAACCAGGGATAAAAATAGAGTATGATTATTTATCTTTATACGCTGGAATAAATAATTTGGAGTTGCTAAAAAAATGTAGATTGATTTTCCATAAAATTACTATATTTTCATATTTCAAATTAGTAGCTGTAAATTATATACAAATAGAGGAGGATGATCACCTGCTAATGGTGACAAAACCGCAGATGATTTTAAGGATTTTATTAGGGAATTAGAAAATTATGTTAAAGAAAGTAGATAGAAAGATTTTTCCGAGAAGAGTTATTAAAAGAAAGGAATATATACTTCTTGAGAAATATAAGGAAATATAGTAAAAGGTAGTTAATTAATAAGATTAGCTACTTTTTACTATATGAAGTTTCTGAATAATGTAATTAGGAGGGGACTATGAAAAAGATATTGTTATATATATTGAGTATAGTAAGTTTGTGTGGAGTTATTTTTCTTGGTATTTATTATTTAACGTTAGGAGATAAAGAGGGGGGAGTTCTAGAAAGTAAAAAGAAAAATCCAAATGTGAAAACTGCTCGCGTGGTAGCTAATGGCGATATTCTTTGTCATGATGCACTTTATTATACTGCGAAAAAGGGTGATGGGAGTTATGATTTTAATCAATTTTTTGAGTACGTTAAACCATGGATAGAGGAAGCTGATTTAGCGATAGGAGATTTTGAGGGGACTATTAGCGATAAGCATCCGCTAGCTGGATATCCTTTGTTTAATGCTCCTATCGAAATAGCAGATACAATAAAAGATTTAGGGTATGATGTTGTCGATTTAGCTCATAATCATATATTAGATTCGGGGTTATATGGTGTGAAATATACAGCAAAAACCTTTAAAGATAGGGGGTTAGATGTTGTAGGTGTTCATGTTGATAAAAAGCGTTCAGAAGATAGAGTACTGATAAAAGAAGTTAATGGTATTAAAATAGCTATTTTGGCGTATTCTTATGGATATAATGGTATGGACGCAAATCTGACGAGGGAAGAACGAAATAATTATTTGGCAGACCTTGATGAAGAAAAAATGAAAGAAGAGATACAACGAGCTGAAAAAGAAGCGGATGTCACTATAGTAATGCCTCAGATGGGGATTGAGTATGAATTGCAGCCTACAGAAGAACAAAAAGTTCTTTATCGTAAGATGATAGATTGGGGAGCGGATGTAATTTTTGGAGGGCATCCTCATGTTGTTGAACCTGCAGAAGTTCTTGAAAAAGATGGGGATAAAAAATTTATAATTTATTCTATGGGGAATTTTATTTCTAATCAACGTATGGAGAGAATGGATAATAAATGGCCGGAGCGAGGGTTGTTAATGGATGTTACATTTGAAAAGTCTAATGATAAAACGATAATAAAAACTGTAAAAGCTCATCCAACGTTAGTTTATTCAAAACTTAATGGTAGATGTATAAATAGTATAGCTTTATATGATTATAAAGTTATGATATTAGAAGATTTTATTGTGGGTGGCAAGCATCGTGATAAGTTGGATGAAAAGATGAAGAAAAAAGTAGATATTGCTTATAAAGAGATGATGGAGCACGTGAATTTGAAGTGGTAAAACTCTTTTGTCGAAAGTCTTTTGTTTGATAATAGTTCTCAAATATAGTAAAATTATCTACCTAATGACTTATAGAAGGAGAAGATTTGATGACAGAGTTTTTTGATGTAATTAGAAATAGAAGATCGGTGAAATACTTTGATAGTAGTGTAAAAATAGAGCGTGAAGAAATTTTAGAAATGTTAGATGAGGCTAATATTTCTCCATCATCGTGTAATTTTCAACCGTGGAGATATATTGTAGTTGATACGCCTGAAGGAAAAGAAAAGCTAGCTAATGCAAACTATAATTTAACACAAAATGAAACATCAGCAGCGATGATTATAGTCTTAGGTGATTTAAACTATTTTGATAAATTTGATACTATATATAATGAAGAAGTAAAACAAGGTCATATGACTGAGGAAATAAAAGAATCATTTAAACAAGGTATGGGCAAAATGGTTGAAAGTTTACCGCAAGACGTAAAAAGAGAATTAGTTTACTTTGATTGCGGAATTTGGACAATGCAATTTTCTAATATCGCCCACGCTAAAGGATATGACACTAATATCATCGGTGGATTTAAAAGAGATAAAGTTTCAGAATTGTTTGATTTAGATAAAAATCTAGTACCGGTAATGTTAATTGCTCTGGGTAAAAAAGAAAGAGATGGACGTCCGTCTACGCGTATGAGCGCTAAAGATTTAGTAAGATTTGAATAATAAAAAGAGTTGCTTAAATTCTATATTGGTTGAGAAGATTGTACTTTTGTGCTAATAAGTGTTAAGCAACTTTTTACTATATTACCGGCATATTATTTTGAAAAAATGAATTAACATTATAAAATATATAGTATATGATTGGAAGGAGAACTATATTGAAAAAACTAGAAGCGGTAATTTTTGATTTTGATGGGACAATAGTAGATACAGAAAAAGTCTACTTTGAGAATATGCGTGATTTAACGAGTGAGATGCTAGGGGAAACTCTTGATAAAATGGATTATATCGAAAATGTTTCGGGGACTAATGAAGAAACAAGTAGAAGATATTATAATAAACGATTTGGTATGTCAGACGATGATTATGATAAGTTTGAAGAGGAAATTACTAGACGTATTATAAAAAATTATCATAATGCACCTGTTTTGCCAGGTATAGCTGAAGTCATGGAATATTTACATGAGATAGGCGTTAAAATGGCAGTAGCATCTAATGGTAAGGAAGAACACATTAGAACAGGGTTGCAAAAAAAGGGGTTTGAGAAGTATATTGGGGCGATTGCTACGAGAGAAGAAGTAGAGAACCCAAAACCTGCGTCAGATGTGTATCTATTGGCTGCTAGAAAATTAGGTGTAAAAATAGAAAACTCAATAGCTATTGAAGATTCTAAACCAGGAGCATTAGGAGCAAGTAGATCTGGGGCAACATTAATTTTACAGACTAATGAAATTACAAAGTATATGGACTTTAGTGAAGTTCAATATGCGTATAAAGATGTTGATTTATTAGAAACTATAAAAAATGTAGTAGAAGATAAGTAATATAGAAGAAATTTATAAAAAGATGCGACGGAGGTATTTTTAATGTATATATCGAATCTAAAAATTAAAGAAGGGTTTACTGCTAATGCTACGACCCCTCTTGGTGGGAAGTATTCTATGAGAATAGAAGAAGAGTTTGATGGGCCAATGGAAATTTTCACTGTTGCTTACAACGGTTGTATAAGTATGTGTGCTAAAGGATATTTTGTCAGAGCCTATGGTCTAACGGACTTGTCGGTGGAGACAGAATTAAAGGTAGACTACGATAATAAAATAATTATAGCTGATGTTTATGTTGATAGAACGGAAGAAGAATTAAGTTTAAAAGATAGAGAAGGTATATTGGAAAATATTAAATTAAGATGTAAAGTTTCACATCTTTTATCTAGCGAACTAAAAATTCAATATAATATATTACCTTTTAAAAAATAGATTTTTTTAGAAAAAACTTAGAGTGGAAATTCTAGGTTTTTTATTATATCTATGAAAAAAGTTTGTTATGCTTTGTGTGAGAAGTTTAAAAATAAAAAGCTATAATAGATTTTTTTCTTCTATATTAATGTAATATTTCTGAGGTGAAAAATTTCAAGAGGAAAAGCTCTAAAAAATAGAAAACACATTCATTAATTTTTTTTTAATTTTTTTCGTCAAAACTCTTGCAATATCTAGAATAACAATGTATAATAATGAATGTTGGTCTGTAAAAGACTTGCGTTGAAGCGAAAGGTTACTGACACGCCCGGCCGCTTTGCCATGGCATGGCGTGCTGGAGAACTTTCGTGGAGAAGTTGCTACTAGATAGCAGCGAATAAATGTATAGGAGGAGAAATGATGGCAAAACAAAAAATTCGTATTCGTCTAAAAGGATATGATCACAGATTAGTGGATCAAAGTGCAGAGAAAATTGTTGAAACTGCAAAACGTTCTGGAGCAAAAGTTTCTGGGCCAATCCCATTACCAACAGAAAAAGCAGTATACACAATTTTACGTTCAGTTCGCATTTACAAAGATAGCCGTGAACAATTCGAACAACGTACACACAAACGCCTAATCGATATTATTGAACCAACACAAAAAACAGTTGACGCTTTAATCAGCTTAAACTTACCATCAGGTGTTGACATCGAATTAAAATTATAATTATAGGAGGTGACTTTCGATGACCAAAGGTATCTTAGGAAGAAAAGTAGGTATGACTCAAATCTTCGCTGAAAATGGAGAATTAATTCCAGTAACAGTAGTTGAAGCGAAAGGTAACGTCGTATTACAAAAGAAAACAGAAGAAGTTGAAGGATACAACGCAATCCAATTAGGATTTGATGATAAACGTCCTTACGATAAAGAACGTAAAGATCGTTTAGTAAAAGTTGCGAACAAACCTGAACAAGGTCACGCAGATAAAGCTAACACTGCTCCAAAACGTTTCGTACGTGAAATCAGAGATGCAGATGTAGCTAGTTATGAAGTAGGTCAAGAAGTCCAAGTTGATATTTTTGCAGCAGGGGACTTAGTTGACGTAACAGGAGTAAGTAAAGGTAAAGGATTCCAAGGGGCGATTAAACGTCATGGACAAAGTCGTGGACCAATGGCTCACGGTTCTCGTTACCACCGCCGTCCTGGGTCAATGGGACCTGTAGCACCTAACCGTGTATTCAAAGGTAAAGCATTACCAGGTCAAATGGGTGGAGTTACAGTTACTACTCAAAACTTAGAAATCGTAAGCGTAGACGTAGAAAACGGACTAATCCTAGTTAAAGGATGTATTCCAGGATCTAAGAAAAGCTTCGTAAAAATCCAATCAGCAGTTAAATCTGGTAAATAATCGGAAAATATACGGAAGGAGGAAATTAGATAATGCCACAATTAGATTTATTTAAACAAGACGGTACTAAAGTTGGTGCAGTTGAAGCTAATGATGCAGTATTCGGAATCGAACCAAATCAACACGTTTTATTCCAAGCTGTAACTTTACAAAGAGCATCACTTCGTCAAGGTACACACAAAACAAAAGGACGTTCTGAAGTTTCAGGTGGTGGTCGCAAACCATGGCGTCAAAAAGGAACAGGTCGTGCTCGTCAAGGATCTATCCGTTCACCACAATGGCGTGGAGGTGGAATTGTATTCGGACCTACACCACGTAGCTATAGCTTCAAAATGCCACGTAAAATGCGTCGTTTAGCATTACGTTCTGCTTTATCTTCTAAAGTAGCGGCTAACGAAGTATTTGCATTAGAAACATTAACATTTGATTCAATCAAAACTAAAAACTTTAAAGAAATGTTATCAAACCTTAGCCTAGAGAAAAAAGTATTATTCGTAGTTACTGAACTAGAAGAAAATACTGTTTTATCAGGAAGAAATATTCCAGGAGTTGAATTCGTAGAAACTACTGGACTTAACGTATTAGACATCTTAGGAAGCAACAAAGTTGTATTCACTAAGGATGCATTAGAAAAAGTTGGGGAGGTATTAGCATAATGGAAGCACGCGATATTATCAAACGCCCAGTATTAACTGAAAAAAGTTATTTATTAATGCAAGAAAATAAATACACTTTCCTAGTAGACACACGCGCTCACAAAACTCAAATTAAACAAGCTATCGAAGAAATCTTCGGAGTTAAAGTTGAGAAAGTAAACGTAATGAACTACAAACCAAAATTCCGTCGTGTTGGAAGATACGGTGGATACACTAACAAACGTAGAAAAGCTATCGTTAAGTTAGCAGCAGGACAAACAATCGAAGGATTATTCGCATAGGATAATCGTTAAAACCACTAAGGAGGAAAAATGACAAATGGCAATTAAAGTATACAAAGCTATTACTAATGGTCGTCGTAACATGACTTCATTAGACTTTGCAGAAATTACAACTAACAAACCAGAAAAGTCATTATTAGCGCCGCTACCGAAAAAAGCGGGAAGAAATAACCAAGGTAAAATTACTGTTCGTCACCACGGTGGAGGACATAAAAAACAATACCGTATTATTGACTTCAAGAGAAATAAAGACAATGTACCAGCGAAAGTTGCTACAATCGAGTATGATCCAAACCGTTCAGCAAACATCGCTCTATTACACTATGTAGATGGAGAAAAAAGATACATCATTGCTCCTAAAGAATTACAAGTAGGACAAATCTTAGTATCAGGTGAAGGTGCTGATATCAAAGTTGGTAATGCATTACCATTAGCAAACATCCCTGTAGGGACATTAATCCACAACATCGAACTTAAACCTGGGAAAGGTGGACAATTAGTACGTTCAGCTGGAGCAAGTGCTCAAGTACTTGGTAAAGAAGGTAAATACGTACTTGTACGTCTTAAATCAGGAGAAGTAAGAATGATCTTAGCAACTTGCCGTGCTACAATCGGAGAAGTTGGTAACGAACAACACGGACTAGTTAATATCGGTAAAGCCGGTAGAACTCGTTGGTTAGGTAAAAGACCTACTGTACGTGGATCTGTAATGAACCCGAACGATCACCCACACGGTGGTGGTGAAGGACGTACTTCAATCGGACGTAAATCACCAATGTCACCATGGGGTAAACCTACACTTGGTAAGAAAACTCGTTCTAAAAAAGCTCGTTCAAACAAATTCATCGTACGTGCTAGAAACAAATAATAAAACGAAACAAAGGTCGGCTGGTGAGGAGCAAGTGCTCTTTACCACAACCTTAAGTATGCAAAGTATCGGAAAGGAGATAACACAATGGCTCGTAGTTTAAAAAAAGGACCATTCGCTGATCACCACTTATTAGCAAAAGTTGAAAAAATGAGCGAACAAGAGAAAAAACAAGTAATCAAAACTTGGTCTCGTCGTTCAACAATCTTCCCAACATTCATAGGACTTACTTTTGCAGTATATGACGGAAGAAAACATGTACCTGTATATGTGACTGAAGATATGGTAGGACACAAATTAGGTGAATTCGCACCAACAAGAACTTACAAAGGTCACGCAGCAGACGACAGAAAAACAAGAAGATAATAATTTAGAAATAAAAATCAAGGAGGCACATTCATGGAGTCAAAAGCAATCGCTAAGACAGTCCGCATTGCTCCTCGTAAAGTAAGACTAGTATTAGACTTAGTACGTGGAAAAAAAGTGGGCGAAGCATTAGGAATTTTAGAATTCACAACTAAATCAGCTTCTTTACCAGTAGCTAAAGTAATTAAATCAGCTGCTGCTAACGCTGAACATAACTATGGAATGAATGTAGAAGACTTAGTAGTATCACAAGCATTTGCAAATGAAGGACCAACTCTTAAAAGATTCCGTCCAAGAGCAAAAGGTGCTGCAAGTTCAATTAACAAAAGAACAAGTCACATCACTATCGTTTTAAGTGACAACAAATAATAAAAATTAAGAATTATAAGCTAAACTAATTAAAGGAGGCTACAAACTGTGGGTCAAAAAGTACATCCAATAGGCTTACGTGTTGGAGTTATTCGTGATTGGGATTCAAAATGGTATGCTGAAAAAGATTTCGCAACTAACCTACACGAAGATTTCAAAATCCGTGAGTTCATCAGTAAACAATTAAAAGATGCTTCAGTTTCTAAAGTTGAAATTGAAAGATTTGATAAGAAAGTAAATATTTCAGTACACACTGGTAAACCAGGTATGGTAATCGGTAAAGGTGGATCTGAAATCGATAAATTAAGATTAGAATTAAACAAATTAACTGGAAAAAGAGTACACATTAATGTAGTTGAAATCAAAAAAGTTGATATCGACGCTAAATTAGTAGCTGAAAACATTGCTCGTCAATTAGAAGCTCGTGTATCATTCCGTCGTGCTCAAAAACAAGCTATCCAAAGAGCTATGAGAGCAGGAGCTAAAGGAATCAAAACTCAAGTATCAGGTCGTCTAGGTGGAGCAGATATCGCTCGTGCAGAACACTACTCAGAAGGTTCAGTGCCTCTACACACATTAAGAGCAGACATCGACTACGCTCACGAAGAAGCAGATACAACTTATGGTAAACTTGGAGTTAAAGTTTGGATTAACCGTGGTGAAGTATTACCAACTAAGAAATCTGAAAAAGGAGGTAACTAATTTATGTTAATGCCTAAACGTGTTAAATATCGTCGTCAACACAGACAATCAACAAAAGGTAAATCTAAAGGCGGAAATGTAGTAGATTTCGGTGAATATGGTTTACAAGCTACTACTGCAGCAAGAGTTACTTCTCGCCAAATTGAAGCTGCGCGTATAGCGATGACTCGTTATATGAAACGTGGTGGTAAAGTTTGGATCAAGATCTTCCCTCACATGCCTTACACTAAAAAACCATTAGAAGTTCGTATGGGATCTGGTAAAGGTGCAGTTGAAGGATGGGTTGCAATCGTTAAACCAGGTAGAGTGATGTTCGAAGTTGCTGGAGTAAGTGAAGAAGTTGCACGTGAAGCTCTAAGACTTGCATCTCACAAGTTACCTGTTAAATGTAAATTTGTAAAACGTGAAGAAACAGGTGGTGAAGCATAATGAAAACAAATGAATTCAAATCAATGATTAGAGAATTAACTTCACAAGAGTTAGAAACAAAAATCAAAGAATTAAAAGAAGAGCTTTTCAACTTACGCTTCCAATTGGCAACTGGTCAATTAGAAAATACAGCTCGTATTAGTCAAGTTAGAAAATCAATCGCTCGTATGAAAACTGTTATTCGCGAAAGAGAATTAGCGAATAAATAATATAGGAGGCAAACATGACTGAGAGAAATGATAGAAAAGTTTACGTTGGAAAAGTAGTTTCAGATAAAATGGATAAAACTATCACAGTTTTAGTTGAAACTTACAAAAAACACCCTCTATACGGTAAACGTGTAAAATATTCTAAAAAATTCAAAGCACATGATGAAAACAATGTTGCTAAATTAAATGATATCGTTAAAATAATGGAAACTCGTCCATTATCTGCAACTAAAAACTTCCGTTTAGTAGAAGTAGTAGAAGAAGCAGTTATAATCTAAGAAAACTAGGATAAACCCTAAGAAGGAGGCAAAAAGCGCATGATTCAACAAGAAACACGCTTAAAAGTGGCTGATAACTCAGGAGCAAAAGAAGTTTTAACAATTAAAGTTCTAGGTGGTTCAGGACGTAAAGTTGCTAACATTGGTGACGTAATTGTATGTTCTGTTAAGAAAGCAACACCAGGTGGAGTTGTTAAAAAAGGTGAAGTAGTTAAAGCCGTAATCGTTCGTACAAAAACAGGAGCTCGTCGTAACGACGGTTCATATATTAAATTTGATGAAAATGCTTGTGTAATTATCCGTGATGATAAGAGCCCACGTGGTACACGTATTTTCGGACCAGTTGCTCGTGAATTAAGAGACGGTAACTACATGAAAATCGTATCACTAGCTCCAGAAGTATTATAATAAAAAAGTACAGTAAAGAAGGAGGTTAACAAGAAATGTTCATTAAAAAAGGTGATAAAGTTGTAGTAATTACTGGTAAAGACAAAGGTAAAGTTGGAACAGTAATCGAAGCACAACCTAAAAAAGATCGTATTGTTGTAGAAGGTGTTAACATCATTAAAAAACACGTTAAAAATTCACAAGATGCACCTCAAGGTGGAATCGTTGAGAAAGAAGCAGCAATTCACGTATCAAACGTAATGTTACAAGATCCTGAAACTGGAAAAGCAACAAGAGTACGTTTCGAAGAAAAAGATGGTAAGAAAGTACGTATCGCTGTAAAATCAGGAAAAGAAATATAATAATAGTTGAAGAAAGGAGGCACTATTTTAGATGGCTCGTTTAGAAGATAAATTTAAATCTGAGATAACAAAAGAATTAATGACAAAATTTGAGTACAGCAGTGTAATGCAAGTACCAAAAATTGAAAAAATCGTAATTAACATGGGTGTAGGTGACGCAGTTCAAAACTCTAAAGCCCTAGACAATGCAGTAGCTGAATTAGCTTTAATTTCTGGTCAAAAACCATTAGTAACAAGAGCTAAAAAATCAATCGCTACTTACAGACTTCGTGAAGGTATGCCTATCGGTGCAAAAGTTACTTTACGTGGAGAAAGAATGTATGAATTCTTTGATAAATTAGTAACAGTAGCACTTCCACGTGTACGTGACTTCCACGGTGTTTCTAAAAAAGCATTCGATGGTCGTGGTAACTACACATTAGGTGTTAAAGAACAATTAATTTTCCCTGAAATTGATTATGATAAAGTAAGTAAAGTACGTGGTATGGACATCGTAATAGTAACTACAGCTAACACAGATGAGGAAGCTCGTGAGTTATTAGCACAATGTGGAATGCCATTCGCAAAATAAGAAAGGTGAGGTAACTAACACATGGCTAAAAAAGCAATGGTAGAGCGTGAATTAAAACGCCAAAAATTAGTTGATAAATATGCAGCTAAAAGAGCGGAATTAAAAGCTAAAGGTGATTACATCGGACTTAGCAAACTTCCTAAAAACTCAGCTCCAGCTCGTTTACACAATCGTTGTAGCATAACTGGACGTCCTCACGGATACATTGGGAAATTTGGTATCAGCCGTATTAAATTCCGTGAATTAGCTTATAAAGGACAAATTCCTGGAGTTAAAAAAGCAAGTTGGTAATATATTAGTAGAAGAAAGGAGGATTTATCCTAATGACAATGACAGATCCTATCGCAGATATGCTAACACGTATTCGTAATGCTAACATGGTTAAGCACGAATCATTAGAACTACCTGCGTCAAATATTAAAAAGCAAATTGCAGAAATATTAAAACAAGAAGGTTTTATCAGCGATGTAGAATACATTGAAGATAACAAACAAGGAAAATTAAAACTTACTCTTAAATACTCAAAAGGTGAAAGAGTTATTAAAGGAATTAAAAGAATTTCTAAACCTGGATTACGTGTTTATGCTAAAGCAGATGAACTACCAAGAGTATTAAACGGTCTAGGAATAGCAATCGTGTCAACTTCAAACGGAGTTGTAACAGATAAAGTTGCTCGTAAAAACAATACAGGTGGAGAAGTATTAGCTTACATCTGGTAATATTATAAGGAGGTGCCAATTAAATGTCACGTATAGGTAATAAAGTTATTACAATACCTGCAGGTGTTGAAGTTAACTTAGATGATAACTTCGCAACAGTAAAAGGACCTAAAGGTGAATTAAAACAACAATTTGATAAAGACATGACTTTCAACGTTGAAGGTAACGAAATCACAGTAGTACGTCCATCAGACTCTAAACGTCACCGTACAGTACATGGAACAACTCGTGCTATCTTAGCAAACATGATCGAAGGTGTTTCAGCTGGATTCAAAAAAGAACTTGAATTAATCGGGGTTGGATACCGTGCTCAAATGCAAGGTAAAAAATTAGTACTAAGTGTTGGATATTCTCACCCAGTTGAATTTGAAGAAATCGAAGGAATTACATTAGGTGTTGAAGGAAACACTAAAGTTAGTATCGAAGGTATTAACAAAGAAGTAGTAGGACAATATGCAGCTAAAGTTCGTGCAGTACGTCCTCCAGAACCTTATAAAGGTAAAGGTATTCGCTACGTTGGTGAATATGTACGCCGTAAAGAAGGAAAAACTGGTAAATAATAGATAACAGAAAGGAGTGTTTCAAATATGATTACGAAACTTGATAAAAATAAAGTTCGTAAAAAAAGACACGCAAGAGTACGTGTTAAAGTTCAAGGGACTCCAGAAGTTCCACGTTTAAACGTATACCGTTCAAACACAAACATTTACGCACAAATTATTGATGACACTAAAGGTGTTACATTAGCACAAGCTTCTTCATTAAAACTTGAAAATGTTTCTAAATCAAGTGTAGAAGCAGCTAAAGAAGTTGGTAAATTAATCGCAGAAGTAGCTAAAGAAAAAGGAATTGAGAAAGTTGTTTTCGACCGTGGAGGATACTTATATCACGGACGTGTTAAAGCATTAGCTGAAGCAGCACGTGAAAACGGACTTGTATTCTAATAAAGGAGGGAAATAAGTAGATGCGTCAAGAAGAAATCAAAAAAGAATTTGAAGAACGCGTAGTTGCCATTCGTCGTGTAGCTAAAGTTGTTAAAGGTGGACGTCGTTTCCGTTTCTCTGCTTTAGTAGTAGTAGGTGACAAAAATGGTCGCGTAGGAGTTGGTACTGGTAAAGCTCAAGAGGTACCAGATGCAATCAAAAAAGCAGTAGAAGCTGCAAAACACAACTTAATTACTGTACCAGTAGTTAATGGAACAATACCTCACGAAATCATCGGACAATTCGGAGCAGGTTCAGTATTAATTAAACCAGCTGCACCTGGTACAGGGGTTATCGCTGGTGGTCCAGTTCGTGCCGTATTAGAATTAGCAGGTATTTCAAATATCTTATCAAAATCTCTAGGTTCAAACACACCAGTAAACATGGTTCGTGCTACACTTGAAGGATTAACAAGATTACAAACAGTTGAACACGTAGCAGCTTTACGTGGTAAATCTGTAGAAGAATTATTAGGATAAGAGGAGGGAAAAGAACATGACATTAAAAGTAACCCTAACTCGTAGTACTATTGGTCGTCCAAAGAATCAAAGAAAAGTTGTTGAAGCTCTTGGTCTTAAAAAAATGAACCAAACAGTAGAACACAAAGATAACGCTGCGATTCGTGGAATGATTAATAAAGTTTCACACTTAGTAACAGTAGAAGAAAAATAATTATTAATACAAGGAGGTGCTAGTCTAAATGAAATTACATGAATTACAACCAGTTGAAGGTTCTCGTAAAGAACGTAACAGAGTAGGTCGTGGGATTGGATCAGGAAATGGTAAAACTTCAGGACGTGGTCAAAAAGGACAAAAAGCACGTAGTGGTGGTGGAGTTCGCCCAGGATTTGAAGGTGGACAAAACCCATTATTCAGACGTATTCCAAAACGTGGATTTAACAACGTAAATAGAAAAGAATTTGCAGTTGTAAATCTTACTGATTTAAACAAATTCGAAGATGGTACAGTAGTATCACCTGCTCTATTAGTAGAAACAAAAGTTATTAAAAAAGAACTTTCAGGTGTTAAAGTATTAGCTAACGGTAAATTAGAGAAAAAATTAACTGTTCAAGCTCATAAATTCTCATCTTCAGCAAAAGAAGCTATTGAAGCCGCTGGAGGAGTTTGCGAGGTGCTATAATGTTTAGTGCAACGCTTAATCTATTTCGAGTAAAAGAAACTCGTAACAAAATATTATTTACCTTATTTGGAATATTCTTATTCCGTGTAGGTTCATATTTACCGATACCAGGGGTAGATGCAGATGTGCTAAAAGCACAAGATTCAGCTGGTTTATTCGGAATATTTAATACATTTGCAGGAGGAGCATTACAACAGTTTTCTGTATTTGCTATGGGTATTATGCCATACATTACAGCTTCTATCGTAATTCAACTTATGCAAATGGATGTTATTCCTACATTAACTGAGTGGTCAAAACAAGGTGAAGTAGGACAAAAGAAAACACAAAAACTAACAAGAGTATTAGCAATTATATTAGCATTTATTCAATCATTAGTTATGTCTTATGGATTTAATAATGCTTATAAAGGATTAATTAAAGATACTTCAGTTCTTGGATTTATAACAGTAGCCATCGTATTAACAGCAGGGACTGCATTATTACTTTGGTTAGGGGATCAAATTTCACAGTATGGTGTAGGTAATGGTGTATCAATTATTATCTTAGCGGGTATTATTGCTCGTATGCCAACGGAATTCTTCCAAATTTATGAATCACAAATTAAAGATGCAGAAAACTTAACTTTAGCTATTTTAAAAATAGTTATAGTAGGAATTATTGTTATAGGCATTGTGGCTGCAGTTGTATATATGCAAGAAGCTATTCGTAAAATTCCTATTCAATACTCACAAGCAAGAGCTGGACGTAGAATGTTAGGAGCTCGTTCAACATTCTTACCATTGCGAGTTAATAGCGCAGGGGTAATTCCGGTAATCTTCGCTATCGCATTCTTGCAATTACCAAGAACAATTGCGATATTCGCGCCAAATAACGAAAAACTACAAAAAATTGTAGCGTATTTTGATTTCAGTCATTGGATTGGGTTAACTTTATACGTAGCATTGATTATAGCATTCTGTTATTTCTATGTAATGGTACAAGTAAATCCTGAAAAAATGGCAGATAACTTAAGAAAACAAGGAAGTTTTGTTCCAGGGGTTAGACCAGGTAAAAAAACTGAACAATACATTACAGGTATTTTATACAGACTAACGTTTGTAGGTTCAATATTCCTAGCAGCTGTTTCGGTTCTTCCAACAATATTCACAAATTTAGCTAAATTACCAGCATCTGTTCACATTGGTGGTACAAGTTTAATAATTGTTGTCAGTGTAGCGCTAGAGACAGTTAAACAACTTAATACACAATTAACAGAAAGAAACTATAGAAGTTTTATAACTGGAAAAAAAGGTGGTAAATAATCATGATGAATATTATTTTAATGGGATTACCAGGAGCGGGGAAAGGTACTCAAGCAGAGCAAATTAAAGAGAATTATCCAATTCCACACATCTCAACAGGAGATATGTTTAGAGCTGCTATTAAAAACGAGACACCGCTTGGAAAAGAGGCTAAAAGTTATATTGACAAAGGACAACTTGTTCCTGACAGTGTAACTATAGGATTAGTTGAAGAAAGATTGAATCAAGAAGATGCAAAAGAAGGCTTTTTACTTGACGGTTTTCCAAGAACAGTAGAACAAGCTGAAGCCCTTGATCAAATTTTAGCGAAAACTAATAGAAAAATCGATAAAGTATTAAACATCGATGTAGATCCATCTATCTTGTTACCTCGTTTAACAGGTAGAAGAATCTGTAAACAATGTGGAACTACATATCACTTAATTTTCAATCCAACAAAAGTTGAAGGTGTTTGTGATAAAGATGGTGGAGAATTGTTCCAAAGAAGTGATGACAACGAAGAAACAGTTGCTAATCGCTTAGAAGTTAATATTAAACAAACAAAACCATTATTAGACTTTTACAGTCAAAAAGAAGGTGTAGTTGAAAATATTAACGGTGACCAAGACATCAAAGTAGTTTTCCAAGACGTAAAACAAATATTAGATAAACTGAAATAATCAGGGAGGAAAAGTATGGCAAAAGATGTCATTGAAGTAGAAGGTTTAGTAGTAGAAAACTTGCCGAATGCAATGTTTAAAGTAGAATTAGAAAATGGTCATATTATTTTAGCTCATGTTTCTGGAAAAATCAGAATGAATTATATAAGAATTTTACCAGGTGATAAAGTTACAGTAGAAATGAGTCCGTATGACCTGACAAAAGGTAGAATAACTTATAGATTCAAGTAAGTTATAAACTCAAGGAGGAAATAACGATGAAAGTAAGACCATCAGTAAAAAAAATCTGTGACAAATGTAAAGTAATTCGTCGTGGTGGTAAAGTATTAGTGATTTGCGAAAACGCAAAACATAAACAAAAACAAGGATAATTAATTAGGAGGTGCAAACTTAATGGCACGTATAGCAGGAGTTGATATTCCTCGTGAAAAACGAGTTGTTATATCATTAACTTATGTATATGGTATAGGTTTAAAAACTGCTCAAAAAATCTTAAAAGAAGCAGGAGTTTCTGAAGATATAAGAGTAAAAGACTTATCAGGTGAACAACTAGATAAAATTCGTGAAATCGTAGATAACTACAAAACAGAAGGTGACCTTCGTCGTGAAGTTTCATTAAACATCAAACGTCTAATGGAAATCGGATGTTACAGAGGTATTCGTCACCGTCGTGGACTTCCAGTAAGAGGGCAAAATACTAAGAACAACTCTCGTACTCGTAAAGGTCCTAAGAAAACAGTTGCGAACAAGAAAAAATAATTAGGATAGGAGGAGAAACACAACTATGGCTCGTAAACAACAATCACGTAAACGTCGTGTGAAAAAAAATATACAAAACGGTATAGCTCACATTCGTTCTACATTCAATAACTCAATAGTAACAATAACAGATGAACATGGTAATGCAGTATCATGGTCAAGTGCAGGAGCACTAGGATTCAAAGGTTCTAGAAAATCTACTCCATTCGCAGCACAAATGGCAAGTGAAGCAGCAGCTAAACAAGCTATGGAACACGGAATGAGATATGTAGATGTAACAGTAAAAGGTCCAGGTGCAGGACGTGAAGCAGCTATCCGTGCATTACAATCTGCAGGACTAGAAGTTACATCAATCAAAGACGTAACTCCAGTTCCTCACAATGGATGTCGCCCACCTAAACGTCGTCGTGTATAATAATTTGCATACACTAAATTTAGGAGGTTTAACATAATGTTAGCAATAGAAAAACCAAAAATTCAAATCATTGAAGAATCATCAGATAAAAGATTTGGTCGCTTTGTAGTAGAACCATTAGAACGTGGTTATGGAACTACATTAGGTAATTCATTGAGAAGAATGTTAATCTCATCATTACCAGGAGCAGCAGCAAGAAGCATCGATATCGAAGGAGTTCAACATGAATTTCAAGCCATCAAAGGTGTGGTAGAAGATGTTACTGAAATTATTATGAATGTTAAAAACATTGCGTTTATTATTCATTCAGAAGAAGAAAAAGTATTATCAATTAATGTAAAAGGTCCAGCAGTTGTAACAGCAGCTGATATCGCTATCGATTCTGATGTAGAAGTAGTTAATGTTGATCAACACATTGCTACAGTAGCAGAAGGTGGACACTTTGAAATGCTTATTTATGTAGGTACTGGACGAGGATTTGTACCAGCTGATGGAAACAAACGCCGTGACTTACCAATCGGTGTTATTCCAATTGATTCAATTTACACACCGGTTTCTAAAGTAAACTACACTGTAGAAAAAACTAGGGTAGGACAAAGTACAGATTTTGATAAACTTATCTTAGATGTTACTACAAATGGTACAATTTCAGCTAACGACGCTTTAGCATTGGCATCAAAAATTTTAATTTCTCATTTAGAGTTATTTATGGAAATGTCAGAACAAGCAAAAGCTGCTGATATATTGGTAGCTAAAGAAGAAGATAACAAAGTTCAAATGTTAGAAATGACAATTGAAGAACTTGATTTATCAGTACGTAGTTATAACTGTTTAAAACGTGCAGGTATCAACACAGTACAAGAATTAGCTGGCAAAACAGAACAAGAAATGATTAAAGTAAGAAACCTAGGTCGTAAATCTCTAGAAGAAGTAAAAATTAAACTTCAAGAATTAGAACTAGGATTTAAAGATGAATAAAACTAACAAGGAGGCACACTAATGGGTTACAGAAAATTAGGACGTACATCAGCTCACCGTAAAGCGATGTTAAGAAACTTAGTAACTGCTCTACTAGTACACGGTAGAATTGAAACAACTGTTACAAGAGCGAAAGAAGTTCGTTCATTAGCAGAAAAAATGATTACATTAGGTAAAAAAGGTGATCTAGCAGCAAGACGTAATGCAGCTAAATTCATCCAACCTGTTGCAGTAGCAACTGAAGAAGGTAAGAGTCAATTAGCTCTTAAAAAATTATTTGAAGAAGTAGCACCTAAATATGCTGACCGTAATGGTGGATACACTCGTATCTTACGCGTTGGACCACGTAAAGGTGATGGTGCAGAAACAGCTATTATAGAATTAGTTTAATAAAAATTTTTCATACAACAATAACATACTACATACACATACACAACTAAACAACACATACAACAATATTTAAACTAATTTTTTTGGCAAAAGAGTGCTTGAAATGCGTAGGAAAAGGCTACGTCGTCTAGCTCTATATGTATCCCAACTTATCGGGGTTGGGATACCCTTTTGTCCCTTTGAAAAATTAATCTAATTATACTTTAAAAGATTACCAGGCAAGGTAGTCTTTTTTATTTTTAAATACAATTACATAGATATTATACATCTATAATATATAATTATTTTTGTAGTACTAATAAATGCAACTGATAATTATTATTAGAAATATTATAATAATTAATTATCAGACTTTTCTAAAAATAATATAAAATATTGTGTGGTATAGATGAAATAAAGGGTAATTTATACAAAAAAACAAGATTTTTAAATGAATAATAAAAACCTTACTTAAAGGAGTAATGAAAATTGATATTTAACGAAAAATATAGTATAATATTAACGTTTTAAAATATATAAAAAAGATAGGAGAAAATTATTATGTTTAAAAATAAAAAATTAGCAATTTTAACAGGAGCTGTTTTAACATTTAACGGTCTTGTGCTAACCACTAATTTATCAGAACTTTCACATGTGGTACTAGCTGAAGAAGATGTCCCACCTGTTGATGAAGATATTCCTGATGCTCAACAGAAAAAATTAGTAAAAGATGCTAAAGCTGCGATAGAATATCTTGAGGAATTAAAAGCTGAAGGGGATAAGGATGTAGTTAAGGAAGCTATAGAAGAAAATAAAGAAAAGCTAAACGGAATCTCGCACATAGCTCCAGAATACGCAGCTCAAAAAGCAGCTCTAGAAGCACGCTTGAAAAAAATTAATGACTGGTTAAATCCAGCGGCAGATGCAGGAGAAATCGAAAAAGAAGTAACGGAAACACAAGAGATAGACTTTGAGACAGTTAAAGAAGATGATCCGTTGTTGGAAGAAGGAAAAGAAGAAGAGAAAACACCTGGAGAAAAAGGTGAACTAACAATTACTTATAAAGCTAAGTTTAAAGATGGAAAAGAAGTTCCAGGGACACGCACTAAAGTAAAAGAAGAACGTACGAAAGAGCCAGTGAATCGTGTAGTTCGTGTTGGGAAAATGAAAGTTGAAGAAAAAGAAATAACAGAAACAAAAGAAGTAGATTTCCAAACAGTAGAAGAAAAAGATCCAACATTAGATGAAGGACAAAGAGTGTTGAAAACACCTGGAGAAAAAGGTGAAAAAACAATCACTTATAAAGTTCAACTTATAAATGGGATAGAAGTTTCGAAAGTAAAATTAGTTGAGAAAGAAACAAAGGTGCCTGTGAACGAAGTGTATCGAGTTGGAACAAAAAAAGCGTCAGCTGATAGTCCACAACCGACACCAACGCCGAATCCACAACCAACACCAAATCCACAACCAACGCCGAGCCCACAACCAACACCAAGTCCGCAACCAACGCCAAGTCCGCAACCAACGCCAAGTCCACAACCGGCACCAAGTCCGCAACCGGCACCAAGTCCGCAACCAACGCCAAGTCCACAACCGGCACCAAGTCCGCAACCAACACCAAGTCCGCAACCAACACCAAGTCCGCAACCAACACCAAGTCCGCAACCAACACCAAATCCAGCCCCTCAACAAGATAAACAAGGTACAAGAACTAGTGAAAATAATGGAGATGTAAGTACTGGAGATCAAAATTCAGATGGGAATACAGAAAGTGGTTCTGGAGAAGCTAAGTTACCAAATACAGGACTAGCAGAAAATAATAGTGTATTTGCTGGAATTTTCGCTTTTGCAGTTGCTGGAGTAGTGGCTATCTTTAGAAGAAAGAAAAACTAATTAAATAAAAAATTATGAATTAATATTATTAAATTGAAAGGAAAATGTAAATGAAACAAAGAGTAAAGAAACTCGGGTTGTTATTTATGGTACTAATCCTGATTTTAAATATGTTTAATGGTGTGTCCAAGAACAATAATATTGCTCACGCCACTGATATAGTTAATATCAATCAAGTTGGAGAAGGTACCCAAATACACCAAGAGGGTTGTGATTTAGTAATCAAGAAAACCCAAGAAACCGAGTGGACGGTACCAAGAAAACCAATCGATTTGGTTATATTACAAGATACAAGTGGATCATTTAAAAATACCATTGGGGGGGTTAAGGCAGCATTAAAAACTTTAACAACACCTGTAAAACAAACAGAGTATGATCCAGATAATCCTAGATTAGTATTTACAGATACACCAGAAACATCTGACAGAGTTATGGTTGGAAGTTTCCAAGGTTTAGATGGATCTATAACCTATGATGAATGGTATAGTGAATATGATTATAATGAAAGAGTATGGAAACAAGGGTATAGAAGTGATACCAACTTTAAAAAATATGAATCATATTATGCATATAATCCAGGATATAAGGTTGAGTCAACAGATCTTATAAAAGATTCAAATGGAATTCACAACTTTATTGATAATATGGAAACTGAAGGTGGGACTCCTACTGTACCTGCACTTGAAGAAGTATTAGCAAAATATAAATCAGCTGTTCAAAATTCTCCAGAGAAAATGAAGAATGAGCGTAAAACAGTATTCCTACTTATCACTGATGGTGTAGCTAACGGAGTTCGTCGTCCTGACGGGAAAGTAGTTATAGAATATAGTGGATATCGTCAAGACCAACTTATTAAAGCTTGGGGATTAGATAGCAGTTATTATGGAATGGAAGCTTCACAAAACATACTTGCTCGTGCTAAAGAATTAACAGAAGCAGGGAAAAAGCTTAAAAATGAACTAGGTTCAAACAGTTCTGTTGTTGTAGGTTTCTGGGAAGATGTAAACAGTTTTAAAAAATATGGGCAATATGGTGATGCTTATCTGAATGGTTACGCTGGAACTGGAGTTAATATGAATGGAGATACACGCTCAGTTCAAGAAATATTCTCTAGTGCGTTAAGAGATGTTGCTTCTCCAGATAAAGTTGTTAATGGAAAACCAGCTACATTTTATGTTAATGAACAAAATGATATAAACGCCTTTGCAGATAAAGTGCTTGCTGCAGTAGGTAATGCTTTAGTAAAAGAAAATGTAAAAGGTAAGTTTAAAATTACTGATGGCTACAAAGTTAAATCAGTATCTATCAATGGAAAACAAATAGTTGATAATGTAACTGACAAGAAGACGCAAATCAAAGGTGAAGTTAAACAAAATGGAAATGATGTAGAAATATCAGTTCCAGATGCAGCATTCAATCCTGGTAAAAATAAGTTTGACTATGAATTATCTAGAACAGAAGAAGCACCAGAAACGGATGAAGAAGATGAAGTTGCTCCTGATGACAATTACACTCCTGGAACAGTTGAAAGACAAGTAGGGGAGCTAGTAGGTCATTTCAGTGTTGGAGACTATCAAACAGCAGAAATTGGTTCTAAAGGTGTCAAAACAGTTAAGGTTAATGAATTAAAATATTGTTATCCAAATGTTAAAAAATCTATTAAAGACCAAGATCCAAGTAATGACCGTGGTTCATTAGAAGATCCAATTTTAACGAAGAGAACGGCTTATGCAGCTAACTTAAATACTGTGCATGAGAATTTCGAATATACAGTGGAATATAGAATGAATAATATTCCTCTGAATATGAAAAAGAATGCTATGTTGGTTGATCCGCTAAATTATCGATTTGATTTCTTAGAGGCGTATGTAACTGATGAATCAGGTGCTAAACGTCCAGATTTCAATATTAGAACTACTAAAGGAACTGATCCTCAAACTGGTAAAGAAAATACTATAGTAGTCGCTGATATTCCTAAAGCCCCAGGAACAAACACAGAAACTGTAAAAGAAGGGGAATACGGAGCTCATAAATTTAAAAAATATACATTACATGTTAAAGTAAAATTCAAAGATGAATATCCATTTGAAACTAATCAAAGTAACTATATTAAAATCCTTCAAGAAAATGATGGATTAGGACCACTTAACCAAGCATTTATCAAATGGAATGGAGATTCAAATAGTCCAACAGATGAAACAGCTTCTGTGCGTAGGTCTAATAACGTATTTGTAGTGCCCCCAGTTGAAACTAATATTGAGAAAAAAGTCCGTGGAGAAAATCAAAATGTTACAGATGGTAAAGAACATTATGATTTACCATTACGTGAAGATAAATTCATTTATGATATTAAATCTGGATGGCCTGGATTAGCTAAAAAATATGTTATAGAAGATACATTAAAAGATGAATTAGAAATCATAAAAGATGAAAACAATTCAACAAAATATGACGTAAATGTTCTTGTTAACAATAAACCTGTACCAGCATTACAAAAATTTGTAAAAGTTGAAGGAAATAAAGTTAAATTAGAGTTACAAGAAAAAGATATTACAAGAAGTTTAAATATAAGAATTAATTTAGCCAATAAAGGAAACTTAGGACCAGCATTAATTCATATTCAAATCAAAGCTAAGATTCGTGATGGAGCTAACTTAGATAAATATCGTGATCAAAATGGAGTAATCAAAATTCCAAATATTTCAACAGTAATTTTAAATGATAATCCTAAAGATTCTAATATAGTTACTGTAACTCCTGATGAGCCAACAATAACTAAGAAGATTAATGAAACATTAGATCACTTAAATATTCCATCATGGGAAAAACAAGCTAATGCTTATAATTATAATATCAAAACTGCATTACCAAGTAACATAAGAGATTATGGAACATATAAAGTTGAAGATGTTTTAGATCAAGATCTAGAATTACAGGAAGGACAGCAACCGTTTATTAAAGGTAGTGCAGCAGATCACTTTGATGTAAGCTATGACAGCGGAAGCCGAAAAATAACAGCAAAAATTAAAGATGGTCACTTCAATCAAATAGAAGGAAAAAGTGTTGTGGAATTAGTAATCCCAGCAAAAATTAAAGATGGGGCTACTCGTGAAAAGATACCTAATAAAGCAAAAGTTATTTATAACAAAGCTAATGCAACTGGTGAGCCAAAAGAATTAGAAACACCACCAGTAACAGTAACACCTCCACCATCGAAACCAGAGATTACTAAGAAAGTAAATGACAAACAACATGTAGATTTACAAAAATTAGATGAAGAATTCACATATAAAGTAGAAACAACCGTACCACATAACGCAACAAACTTCGAAATAACAGATACAATCAAAGATGTATTAGACTTTAGTGGAGAAGTAAAAGCTAAAGTAGATGGAGAAGACATAACTGATGTTAAGACTGAAGGAAAAACACTAACAGTAAAACTATCAGAAGACCAAGTAAAAACAAAAGGTGGAAAAGCGGTAGTAATCGAATTTAAGGCAAAACTTAAAAACGGTGTAACACAAGACGAATTAAAAAATTATATCTCAGAAGACAAAACTGTAAAAGTACCAAATACAGCTGAATATAAAATTAATTTAGGCGACAGACCAGAGTTGAAAAAAGAAACGCCTCCGGTAACAGTAACACCGCCACCAACAACTCCAGAGATTACTAAGAAAGTAAATGATCAAGAACATGTTAACCTACAAAAAGTGGATGAAGAATTCACATATAAAGTAGAAACAACAGTGCCGCACAATGCGACTAAGTTCGAAGTAACAGATACAATAAAAGATGTATTAGACTTTAGTGGAGAAGTAAAAGCTAAAGTAGATGGAGAAGACATAGCTGATGTTAAGACTGAAGGAAAAACACTAACAGTAAAACTATCAGAAGACCAAGTAAAAACAAAAGGCGGAAAAGCGGTAGTAATTGAATTTAAGGCAAAACTTAAAAATGGTGTAACACAAGACGAATTAAAACCTTATATTACAGGTGATAAGAGTGTAAAAGTACCAAACACAGCTGAATATAAAATTAATTTAGGCGACAGACCAGAGTTGAAAAAAGAAACACCTCCGGTAACAGTAACACCACCGCCAACAACTCCAGAGATTACTAAGAAAGTAAATGATAAACAACATGTAGATTTACAAAAATTAGATGAAGAATTCACATATAAAGTAGAAACAACCGTACCACATAACGCAACAAACTTCGAAATAACAGATACAATCAAAGATGTATTAGAGTTTGTAGGAGATAAAGGTAATGTAAAAGCTAAAGTGGATGGAGAAGACATAACTGATGTTAAGACTGAAGGAAAAACACTAACAGTAAAACTATCAGAAGACCAAGTAAAAACAAAAGGCGGAAAAGCGGTAGTAATTGAATTTAAGGCAAAACTTAAAAACGGTGTAACACAAGACGAATTAAAAAATTATATCTCAGAAGACAAAACTGTAAAAGTACCAAATACAGCTGAATATAAAATTAATTTAGGCGACAGACCAGAGTTGAAAAAAGAAACGCCTCCGGTAACAGTAACACCGCCACCAACAACTCCAGAGATTACTAAGAAAGTAAATGATCAAGAACATGTTAACCTACAAAAAGTGGATGAAGAATTCACATATAAAGTAGAAACAACAGTGCCGCACAATGCGACTAAGTTCGAAGTAACAGATACAATAAAAGATGTATTAGACTTTAGTGGAGAAGTAAAAGCTAAAGTAGATGGAGAAGACATAGCTGATGTTAAGACTGAAGGAAAAACACTAACAGTAAAACTATCAGAAGACCAAGTAAAAACAAAAGGCGGAAAAGCGGTAGTAATTGAATTTAAGGCAAAACTTAAAAATGGTGTAACACAAGACGAATTAAAACCTTATATTACAGGTGATAAGAGTGTAAAAGTACCAAATACAGCTGAATATAAAATTAATTTAGGCGACAGACCAGAGTTGAAAAAAGAAACACCTCCGGTAACAGTAACACCACCGCCAACAACTCCAGAAATTACTAAGAAAGTAAATGGAGCAAATCGTTATGATCTTTCAAATCGTAATGATGAGTTCACATATACTCTATCTACACAAATGCCTGCTAATGCCAATAAGTTTGAAATAACAGATACAATCAAAGATGTCTTAGAGTTTGTAGGAGATAAAGGAACTGCAACAGTGAAAATTGATGGAAAAGATGCAGGGGATAAAGCGACTGTAACTGTCAAAGATCAAACAATTCTAATTTCATTTACAGAAGATTCTGTTAAATCAGATGCAGGAAAAGCAATTGAAGTAACATTCAAGTCTAAGATTAGAGATGGAGCAAACTTATCTGCATATATACAAAATAATGGTAAAGTAGAAATACCAAATAAAGCTTCATATGATATCAACAATGATCCAAAATATCATAAAGATTCAAATGAAGTGCCAGTAACACCGCCGTCACCAAAAGATCCGGGTATTACTAAGAAAGTTAATGATAAAGAACATGCTGATTTGCAAAAAGCAAATGAAGAATTCATATATAAAGTAGAAACAACAGTACCTCAAGATAAAATAGCGTTTGAAGTAAATGATACAATCAAAGATGTCTTAGAGTTTGTTGGAGATGTAAAAGCTACAGTAGATGGTGAAGTAATCCAAGACGTTAAGACTGATGGTCAAAAACTAACAGTAAAACTATCAGAAGACCAAGTAAAAACAAAAGCAGGAAAAGCAGTAGTAGTTGAGTTTAAAGCTAAGATTAAAGATGGAGCAAACCTATCTAACTATGTTGTCAATGGTGTAATTAAAGTACCTAATGAAGCAGCATATAAGATTAATAATGATCCAGAGAAAAAATCTAATACTGTAACAGTAACACCACCGCCATCAACACCTGATATTAAGAAAGCAGTAAATGGCAAAGAAAGAGAACAGTTAACTGAGCTTGAGCAAGAGTTTACATATACAATTGATACTAAAGTACCAACTAATGCAACAGCATTTAGCATATTTGATACACTAGAAAATGTATTGGAATTCCGTGGATATGTAACAGCAACATTAGCAGGAAAACCAATAGATAAAAAACAAATCAAAGTAAATGGTCAAACTGTAACAGTTGAATTAACTCAACAACAAGTTTTCGAAAATCCAAATAAAGATGTTCATCTAGAGTTCAAAGCGAAAATTAGAAAAGGTGCAGATTTAACTTCATATATTGTAAATGATTTAACACCAAGCATCCCTAATAAAGCTAAGTATCGTATCAATAATAATCCCGGAACAGATAAAGATTCAAATATCGTTCCTGTGATACCGCCAAGTCCTAAACCTCCGAAAGAGGGAGAAAAATCTATTAATTCAGTAGACTCAGTTGATGAGAAAGAAAGAAAAACGTCACGTGCACTGAAAGACAATAAAGAGAAGTTTAGATATGATATTGGAACAGACATATCTCCAAATGGGTACTATAAACAATTTAGTATTACTGATGAGCTTGAAAAAGTCCTTGTACCACATAAAGCAACAATAAGAATTAGTGGAGACTTGATAAAAGAAGAAGAAGTTCTGCCAGAATTGAAAAAATTAAAAGATAAACTGAAAGAACACAAAGAAAAATTAAAAGAGTTAAAACCAGAGAAAGCTGAAGATAAGGAATTCGCTAAAGCAGTCGAAACAGCAGAAGCTGAATTAACTAAAGCTAAAACAGACCTTGTGAAACTTAAAAAATCTTATAATGAAATTCAAGATAAAGATTCAGCGGAAGCAACAACAGCAAAAGGGAATGTAGTTAAAGCTGAAAAAGCGGTAGAAGCCGCACAAGCTAAATTAGCTGAAGCAAAAGCTAAACTAGCGAAGGCCAATAAACCAGAAAAAGCTGATGAAAAAGTAGAATTAGAAAAATTAATCAAAGAAGTAGAAGATAAGATTAAAGAAGAAGAGAAGACTGATAAAGCGAAAGCGGTTAAATTACTAAATGAAGCGCTGAAATCTAGAAATACTAAAGGAGAAATTTCAGACGAATTAGCTAAGAAATTAGGTCGTTTAGAAATTAAAGGTAACAAAGTAGAATTTGAGATTACTGATCGTACAATTCTAAAACAACTAGAAGGTAGAAAAGTTACGTTATCAATCTATGCAAGTATTAAAGAAGGTGCTGACTTAAGTAAGTATCGTAATAATGGGGTAACTCAGATACCTAATAAAGCGGTGATTAGATTTGATCATAAACCAAAAGTAACTAATGAGGTTTATGTATTACCAAAAATACCACCAACAATTCCACCAAAAACAAATATTCCACCTAAGAAAGTACTACCAAAAACAGGTGAGCATACTAATAACTTAGAATGGCTAGGTGTGATGGGTATAGCTTTAATATTATTAAGAAAAAGATATTCTAAATAATAAAAAGTAATAAAAAAGCCATTGGATTTAAAAATAATTTAAATCCAATGCTTTTTTATAATAATTTAATGATATAATTTAATTAATAATATAATATAGAGGTAGAGTATGAAAAAGAATATTTTAATAATAACACTTATATTTACTGTAATATTAGGAATAGCAATAGTTATCTTTATTAGCAATGAAAATACAAAAGAAAACACATCTAATAATGTCACTATTCCTCAAGAGCAAAAGTCATTAATAAATAGTGCCCTGCCTAATGTTGCGATAAAATCTAGCAATAATGAAGAGAAGAAACTATCTGATTTTCGTAATGGGAAACCTACTTTTATTATTTATTGGGCGAGTTGGTGTTCTGATTGCAGAAAACAATTACCAGATGTAGAAAAACTTTATAAGGAATATAAGGATAAAGTAAATTTTGTTTTTGTAAATGTAGTAGATGGTGAAAGAGAAAATGTAAAACAGGCGAAAGCTTATATTAAAGAAAGTAATTTTACTTTTGATTACTATAAGAGTACGGATAATGCAATTGATGTGATGAAAGTGAAAAAAATTCCTACAAAATTTATTGCAGATAAAAATGGAAAAATAAAAGAAGTTCAAGTTGAAAAATATGTTGCTTATGAAAAATTAAAAACTACACTAGATAAACTTCTTTAAATAGCTTTTAAACTAATCTTTTTGTTAGTATGTGATAAAAGTTAATAAAATAAGAGGAAATCCATAAATAAGATAAAAACTTATTTATGGATTTTTTTAATTTAACTATATCTTTGAGTTTCTATATTAAATATAGGTTATGAGAAGATAGGATGTTAAGTAGCATCAATTTTTATAGTACTCATTCACTTTTTCATCATCTGTATATTTAGAAATAAATAACTTAAACATCACCAAAATATATAACTTAAAATTATCAAGACTATTATAATCATAAAAACTCTTTTAACTAACATAAACTTGCTATTATTCCGTCTAACTTATCAGTAGAATACCTATAGGTTACACTATCAATCATATAATTCTTTATATTTTTGTTATCCTAATAGCTAAGCTATTCCTTTAGGAAAACTAGTTGCCTCTTTAACCATTAGTTAGTTTTTAGCTATGAAGTTATGATTTTAAATTTATAATTTTTAAAAATATATAAATTTCAAAATTATAAAAAATCTTGAATGAGAAAACTAATTATTATATAATTATAAAAAATCTCTTATATAAGGGGAATTAGTAGTGATATTACATATTAAAAACAGAGAATTAGAACGCAATGGAAAACTTTTATGTAAAATAAAAAATATAAGTCTAAATGAAGGAGATATTGTTGGAATAATAGGGAAAAATGGTTCCGGGAAAACATCATTATTAAAAGAAATATATGAAGATGTTCAAAATGATAAACGAAACAAAGGAAGTGTAGAGTTTCTTCAATTTAATGAGAATCTTAATTTAGATAAAAGTGGTGGCGAAATGGTAGTTCAAAAGATATTAGAACACTTTGCAAATGATAAGGGAATATATTTGTTAGATGAGCCGACAACATATTTAGATAGTGCTAATGTTAATAAAATAGTGAACTTAATAAATAAAAAAAACTCTACATTTTGTATAGCAACGCATGACAGAAGTTTCCTAGAAAAAGTTTGTACTAAATTGTGGATTATAGAGCAAGGAGAATTAATAGAATTTAACGGAGATTATACAGAGTATAAAGAGCAAAAAGAAATAAAGATTAGTGAATATAACTCAGAGTTGAAAAAATATCAAAAAGAAACTCGTAAAATACGTGATAGTATCCGAAGTATGAAAGAAGAACAACAAGGGAAAACTTTAGGAAAGCCAAAAAATATGATGGCCTCGGATTATCGTATTATAGGAACGAAGACTAAAATCACGCAAAATCAGAAGAAAATGCAGAAAAATATTCTGAAACAAGAAGAAAAATTAAATTCATTGTCTAAACCTAAAAAGATTGAAGAGGAATACGATATATCATTTTTAAACATATTTAATAAAAGAAGTAAGAGAAGTTTTTATATAGAAGAAAAAGAGTTCTTTATTAATGGAAAATGCTTATGGATGACTACCAATCTCTCGTTTAGTAGTGGTGATAAAGTAATGTTAGTAGGAAAAAATGGTTCAGGAAAAACTACATTTCTTAATTATATAAAAGAGCAGATTCCTAACAATTTTAAAGTAGCTTACTTTGAACAAAATAATTTAGAAATTTTTGAAAAAGAGGAAACAGTATTAAACTTTATAAGAAACATAACAGATATAGAAGAAAAAGAGTTGCGTAATATACTTGCTTTACTTAATTTTAGAGGAACAGATATTAACAAAAAAGTGAGTGTTCTCAGCAACGGCGAAAAAGTAAAGTTATATTTTATAAGTCTTCTTTTCCAAGAAACAGATGTTTTGTTGCTGGATGAACTTACAAACTTTTTAGATATTGTAACTATAGAGGCTGTAGAAAAAATACTTTCTAAATATCCTGGGATTCTTATTATGGTCAGTCATGATAGTCAATTTGTAAAAAATGTTGGGACAAAGGTAATAGAGCTAAATTCTAAAGAAATACTAAGGTTTAAATAATTTTTAAATTTAAGTTTTAAATTAAGTATGGTATAAACTATATATAAAGTAGAGCACATATAATAAGAATATAACAAAACTTGAAATACATGATTATAGCCTTGAGACAAGTAGTCGTAGAGTAGAGTATGTTATGTAAATAAGAATTTAATTTTCAAAAGAGTGATGAGAAAATTTTAATTCTTAATTGTTAATAATATTTTTTTCATGATATTCAATGGCTTGCTAATATTAGCGAGCCATTCTCTTTTTAAGAGCCATGTGATATTAAAATCACATGGCTCTTTTGATATATTTATGCATCAGATCTTGAGAATTTGTTCTTCATATTGCAACTTGCAGTATAAAGTGCTTTATCTAATAGATCATCTGTTTGAACTTTAAGTTCATCCGCAATGTTTTCGTTGGCTTTTTCTAAGAAATCTTTAGCTTTATCTTTAGAAACTTTTTCTGTGATGAATTTTTCATCATATTTATTTATTAACGCTGTTGATTGCGATTGAACTTTTAGTTGATAACGCTCGATATGTGAAGCAGTGTCGGCAAAATGAGCATCGCATAAAGCAGCAATTAGGCGATTAGTCCAATAGAAGTTTTCTGTAGTTACTTGATTTGTAGTATTAGCTAGATAATCAGGTGTGCGATTGATATTAGTGTAAAATGGAACTATAGCATTGAAAACACAAGAACCAATAGCTAACCATTGAAGGCATTTAAGTTCATCTGGCATATATGGTCTAATTTGCACAAGCCCTAAAAAGTTTGTACGATTAATTCCGATTGGGCGAAGAGTTCCTTTCTTCACTGAATGAATATCTTTTGAATATGAATCATATTCTGTTCCTTGATAATGGTGAGATAAGGCATATTTAATATCTTCAACTGTTATTTTTTTCTCTGGAATACGCGCCCAAGGAAGGTTATCAGAATCTGGACGGTAATCAGCATTTATTCCATCATATGTATTTGATGTTGGATTGAAATAACGTTGAAGTATCCAAGCACGCGGTGTATTGTAAGTGTGGTCAGCATCACTACGACTACCAAATGCATGACGAGGGTTAAAGTCACCATCAATAGATAAATCTAGATGATATTTTTTAACAAAGTCTAGTAAATCAGCTGAACACATAAATTCTTTTTTAGCTCCAAATGCATCGTCAAAATCAAACTTATCAATACCAAGTTGATTTGGCATAATAACATAGCTATCATCTGGAACGCGACGTGCCATCCAGTGGTGTCCTCCGATAGTTTCTAACCACCAAATTTCATTTTCATCTTGGAAGGCAATACCGTTCATCTCATAAGTTCCGTATTTCTCAAGAAGATTACCTAAAAAAGTAACTCCCTCACGAGCGCTTGCGATATACGGCATTACTATAGTATAGATATCTTCTTCCCCAATTCCACAGTCTACCAAAGGATCAGCACCTAAAACACGTTCATTTGAAGTAATAGTTTCAGTTGCACTCATAGAAACGTTGTATTCATTAGCTCCACATTGCCCCCAAATACCATTATCTAAAATAGCGTTAGGAACAGCAGTATAGCGAACTGGATTGTTAGGTAAGTCGATTTCTACTTTAGAAATAACTGATTTATATTTACGTGGTTGTTCTTCAGGCGCTACATTAACGAATTTTTTCGCTCTAAAAACTCCAGATGGTGCATCTTCTGTACGTGCAACCATAGTAGAACCATCAAAACTAGCATTTTTTCCGACAAGAATAGTTGTACATCCCATAATATTTCTCCTCCTATTTGTATGTTGATTGATATTTATTTAATGATAATATTATTTATGTAACGTATTTTAAATGTAATTCTTGTGATATTCCCCCTTATAACCTAAATACTTCTATTTTTATTGTAGTACTAATAAATATTTTATTCAAGAAATAAGAGGCTGAATAATAAAAAACTTAATTATTTAAAGAATATGAAACAGCGAATGACTTTGAGTAGATAACAGCTTTTTAATATTATTATAATTACTAGTTACTAATATAATAAAATATTAAGGCTGATAAAAATTCACTTTAAAAAATTAAAATAATAATTTAGAAATTATACAAAAAAAGTGTGTTTTTATTTGGGGTTTTATGTTATAATAGCTTTGGAAATGAATTTGAGAAAGGTGACAAGATTAGAAGAAGTTTTTTTTATAAAAGATAAAAAAGATAATAATGAAAAGAACTGTGTCATAGGTATATAGTTTTTTTATTTTCTTTAGAGTAATCTAGTCTTTAGTTTAGAGAGAAAATGGATGAAAAATTATTAATGAAGACCGCCTTGCTTGCAGGAAAGATTCTTATGGAAAATGGAGCAGAAGTTTATCGTACAGAAGATACATTGGAGAGAATTATAAGAAAAGGCGTTGGAGAAACAAGAATAGATGAATATTATACTCATGTTACAATAACAGGTATATTTATTCGTTTAGAAACAATAGGAACAGATTTTAGAAGAGTTGGCGATAGAACGTATAATCTAACTAAAACAACAGCGGTGAATACTTTATCTCGAGCGTACACATCAGGACAGATTAGTCTAGCAGATATGTATGAAGCATTAAAAAGAGTTCAAGACGAGAAAAGTCCATTACCTGTCTGGTTTAAAGTGCTAAGTTCAGGTATTCTTAGTGGAAGCATTGTGTTAATATTTGAAGGTAGTTTCTGGGATGTTATTCCAGGGAGTATTGCAGGAGCAGTAGCGTATTATGTTTATGTAAAAGTTATCGGTTATTTAAAAGCACCGTTTGTATCAGAATATATTAGTACCTTTGCAGGAGGAGTAGCAGGTTATATTGGTTTTGCACTTCTTAATGGACAATCACTTCGTCTTGCGATGATAGGAGCAGTAGTTCCTTTAGTACCTGGTATTACAATTACCAATTCGATGCGTGATATTATAGCGAAACAGTTCATTTCTGGGACTATTCGTTTTATAGAAACATTCTGTGTTGCATTCGCACTTGGTGCAGGGATAGTCACGGTTTATTATATAGTTAAGTTATTAGGAGGTGCTTTATAATGATTGCAGTATTTAGTCATTTACTTTTATTATTATATCACTTCGTATTTAGTTTTATTTCATCAGTATCGTTTGCGATAGTATGTGATGTGCCACGCAAAACATTAGTTACAGGTGGTGTTATCGGAGCGATAGGTTGGTGTGGATATTGGGAAATGTGGAGTCATGGGCAAAGTGTATTTATGTCGAGCTTAGTGTGTTCGCTTCTCTTGGCTAATATAAGTCAGATTTGTGCAATTAAATTTAAAAATCCATTAACAGTTTACTTTATACCGGGGCTTGTTCCCGTAGTACCTGGGGTAACTATTTATGATGCATTTAGAACATTACTATTGGATGAATATGGAAATTCAGCAAGAATTTTCTTAAATAGTTTTTATGGAGCGGTAGGACTTGCGGTAGGAATTATTATTGCTGACTCAATATTTAGAGTGGTGTTAAGTCCGTTATTGCAAAAAAGACAAGAAAGTAAATAAAAGTTGATGTAAAAGTATCTTCACTTAAATAAAAAGAGTGGAGATATTTTTATTAATTAAAGAGATGATATACATTCGTTTTTTCTTGCAAAATATATAAGACTATGTTATAGTTATATAAACACAAGGGATTAGCTTACGAATAAACGTAGTAGTATCGTCATTACGAAAGAATATTTTCCGGTGCTACTTTAAAAAGCGAGACTTGGTTGCTATGCAATCGGTCTCGCTTTTTTGTTTTAAGATTGGCTGAAAGGCAATCAAGTTACTTTGTGAAGAAATTATAAAGAGAGGGCAAAGCGATGAAATATTTTTATCAAAAAGATAGCGAAGAAATATTAAGTGAATTAGAAACTAGTAATTCAGGGTTAAGTGAAAATGAGGTGAAAAGCCGTCTAGGAAAGCATGGGTTAAACAAACTTCCTGAAGCGCCTCGTCCAAGTGCTTTTCAAATATTTTTAAACCAATTTAAAGACTTGATTGTGTTAATTTTAATAGTTGCGGCGGTTATTTCTGGATTCACAGGAGATCATGAATCTTCAATAGTAATTATTATCGTGCTAATTATTAATGCGATACTTGGAACAACACAGATGCTTAATGCACAACGTTCGGTTGATAGCTTAAAACAACTATCAGTTCCAAAAGTTAAAGTTATTCGTAATGGAGTTAAACAAGAGATTAATTCTGAACAACTAACAGTTGGAGATATTATAGAGTTTGAAGCTGGAGATATGATAGTGGCGGATGCGCGTATTATTGAAGCAAGCTCACTACAAGTTCAAGAATCTGCACTTACTGGAGAAAGTCATGCTGTAGATAAAACAATCGAGATAATAGAAGATGAAGTAGTTGTTGGGGACCAAACAAATATGGTCTTTACAGGCTCACAAGTTACTTATGGTAAAGGTCGTGCAGTTGTAACTAGTATAGGAGTAGCGACAGAAATCGGGAAAATCTCAGAACTACTTAACAAGGCGACAACGAGCAAATCACCATTACAAAAATCAATAGATGAGTTTTCTAAAAACCTATCTATCGGTATAATAGCTCTATGTATTGTAGTTTTTGGACTAACATATATTAGTTCAAAAGATTTTGGTGGAGCGGCGATGTTTGCTATTGCGCTTGCAGTTGCGGCTGTACCTGAAGCATTGGCATCTATTATAACAATAGTCGAATCATTAGGTTCACAAACTCTAGCAAAAGAAAATGCGATTATGAAAGATATTAATGCTGTAGAAACTTTGGGTTCAGTATCTATCATAGCCTCTGATAAAACGGGGACATTGACACAAAATAAAATGACGGTTGAAGATGTTTATGTAAATGGTAAACTTTTAAAACCAGATGAACTTAGTTTGGAAGATAAAGCGAGTAAAATGTTAATGGATACGATGGTTCTTACTAATGATTCATTTATTAATGGTGACCAAAAAGTAGGAGATCCAACGGAGCTTGCTTTAGTAGAATTAGGTAGAAAATACGATATTATTGAACAAGATTATCGAGAAAACTATCCTCGTATTTCAGAACTACCATTTGACTCAGTTCGTAAATTTATGTCGACATTACAAATTGTTAATAACGAAAAAGTAATGTTAACCAAAGGTGCGACAGATGAACTTCTTAAAAAATGTAGCCACATATTATTAAACGGTGACGTTCGCGGTATAACAAAAGAGGATATCGATCAAATATTAGTTCAAAACTACAACTTTGCAGAAGAAGGATTGCGTGTCCTTGGTTATGCTTTTAAAGTAACAGATAAAGAGCAATTAACTTTTGATGATGAAAATAATTTAACATTCGTCGGTCTAACTTCAATGATAGACCCACCACGTGTAGAATCAAAAGATGCAGTAGAAAAAGCGATAAAAGCAGGAATTAAACCTATTATGATAACTGGAGATCACGCTATAACAGCCCGTTCTATTGCTCGTAAAATAGGAATTTTCCAAGAAGGAGATATGGTTATTGATGGTATAACATTAGAAAATATGACCGACGAAGAGCTTGCTCGTGATTTAGAAAAAATTTCGGTTTATGCACGTGTTGCACCTGAACATAAAATTCGTATTGTAAATGCATGGCAAGCAAAAGAGAAAATCGTTGGTATGAGCGGAGATGGTGTCAATGATGCGCCAGCGCTGAAACAAGCAGATATTGGTATTGCGATGGGAATAACAGGATCAGAAGTTTCGAAAGATGCCGCTGATATGATATTGACAGATGACAACTTTGTGACTATCGTAAAAGCAGTAACTGTTGGACGCAATATTTTTACAAATATTAAAAATGCAATTAAGTATCTTTTAACAGGAAATACTGGAGCAATCTTTGTAGTAATAGCGACAACACTATTAGCATTCTTTGATACGAAGTATGTTGTACCATTTGCAGCGATTCAATTGTTATTTATTAATTTAGTAACAGACTCATTGCCAGCTATTGCGATAGGAACAGAGCCAGGAACCGATGAAGTGTTAAAACAAGTGCCTCGTGATCCAAAAGAGCCGATTTTAACGCGTTCAACATTTACAGCGATATTAATAGAAGCGGGATTAATAGCTATTGCGGTATTTATCGGATATTATATTGGTATAAATACAGGAGAAGGTTATGCAACAACATTTGCTTTCTTGGTACTATGTTTAGCAAGATTATTCAATGGCTTTAGCTGTAGAAGTGATTTACCACTGACAAAAATAGGATTATTTACAAACAAGAATACAATTATCGCATTTTTAATTGGAATAACGTTAGTAAGTATAATAATCTTTATTCCAGCAATCGGTAGTATTTTCAAAGTAATGTCACTAAATGGAATACAAATTTTAACTATAGTAGGCTTGGCTCTTGCGCCGACTATTGTGGTACAAGTTATTAAAATAATTAGAAATAGATAAATTTTTCAAACACACTCTAAAAATTAGATAAAAAATCTAGTTTTTAGAGTGTTTTATAGCTATGTTTTTGTAGAAGGTCATATAAAATCATTTTCTAATAAAAATTAAATAAGATGCATTGATAAATTTTCCAAATTCCTTCTATAAGAGGTTAATGTGATAACTATTTTTTGTCTGTAAATATACATATGAAGAGAAGAAAGAAAAAAATAAGTTTACCGAAGTAATATAATAATACGCTGTTTATCGGAGAATGATATGAAAAAAATCACCTTTAAAAATATTACACAATATTTTATATTGATTATATTTTGTATTTAATAATTTAATGTTAAATTCTTAATAATAAAATTTATGTTTTTTTTAATTTTGATTTTTTTATTGTAAAAATTTTTCTCTTATTATGTAAAAAAAATAAAAATTTGATATATTGTAGATGGTTGATATATAGACTTTTTTAAAGGTTGGTGCAGCTATTGTTGAAAACTTTTATCAATTTTGAAACACTAAAAGGAGATATTGTGTATATCTAATGAAATATATTAATTTAATCTCTCCAATTCTAAAAAAAGAATAAAAATCAATATTTTTTTTGTGGAGAAAATGCGAAAAAATCGAATCTAAATAGTTGTATAGACTAGTTTTTTAAGATAAAATAGAAGTGTATTACAATGCTAAAATGGGAGTGTTATAATTTGTTATATTCTAAATAAAAAAAATCTAATAAAAAAGGAGGTATTTTTATAATGAAAGTACATAAGTTGATGAAGGTTATACTATTTTTTCTAACAATACTCTTTTTGCTGGAATCTAGTAGTAACAATCTCACTTTAGAAGGAGGTAAAAGTTAATGAAAAGATTAATGAAGAAGTGCTTAAGTTTTCTTCTGGTATTTACAATGATTTGTTCAAGTTTAGTTCCGTTTGGGAATAAAACATACGCAAAAGAAGTAGAAGGAGATGTAATCACTGAGGCAAGGGTTACAGATGGAGAAGGTAATCCATTTAAACCGGGGCAAAAAGTTGGTGCATATCAGGGGTTCAAGATATATGCGAAATTCAAATTGCCGGATAATGTTGTAAAAGAAAATGATACTGTCACAATGACCTTGCCGATAGGGATTGACACTGCACCACCTGACCATTTTGATATAAAGGATGCAGATAATAACCTTATCGCTAAAGCACAAATGTATAATGAAAATCCTGCAAAAATAGTACTTACATTTACAAAATATGTAGAAACACATTCAGGTGTTAAAGGGGAATTTTATTTTAATGTTTCTGTTAATCCAGATAAAATAAAAGAAGCAGGTAAGAATAAGGTAACTCTAGAAGTTAATGGAAAGCTTATTCCGGCAGGTGATGTTGACTATAACCCACCACAATTTAAGAATACTCAGTTTAATAAAGGTGGTTGGATGACATCTGATAAAACTGTAGGAAAATATGATATAAGAATTAACCAAGACAATGTAGCTCTTGTGAATGCCAAGTTTGAAGATACACTTCAATCTGAGAATGTTTCATTCATTCAAAGTACTCTTAAAATATTGAATGGAAAATGGGAAAACCATGGATCTTATGTAATTCTTGGGGGGCAAAAAGATGTTACTCAAGAATTTATAGCTGCGGGAAAAGTTAAATTTGAGGGTAAAAAACTTACAATTAACATTGGAGATTATCCTGAAGCAAATGAAAAAAGAGGATTCCAAATTTTATATGAAGTTAAGTTAGGTTATGCACCGATAGCCGGTGAAGAAATTAAAAACAAAGCGAATTTAACTTACGATGACAAAAGTTTTGAAAAAGATGGTAATTATAAAATTAAAGATGCGGGTGGTACTGGTGAAGGATATGTCTTTAAACTTAGAGTTTTAAAGACAGGTGAAAATAATAAACCATTAGCTGGTGCTAAGTTTGATGTTATTCGTGTGCGTAACAATGCCAAAGTCGGAGAAATCACAACAGGACAAGATGGAAGTGGTGAGATTGGGAAACTACTTAGGGATGAGTATAGACTAGTTGAGACTGAAGCTCCACAAGGTTACCAAAAATTAACAGAGCCTATCACTGTTAATCCTGCTGATTTTGGTTCTGATAAAATCGCATTAAAAAATATCAAAAATGAACCTGAAGCAAAGGAAAAAGTATCAGGAGAAAAAACATGGGATGACAATAATGACCAAGACGGAAAACGTCCACCAAAAATAACAGTTATTCTAAAGAAAACAGTAGATGGACAAACAAGCGAAGTAAAACGCCAAGATGTTACTCCGAATTCTGAAGGCAAATGGAAATATGAGTTTACAAATCTACCATTATACGAGGATGGGAAACCAATTACATATAGTGTAGATGAAGTTGATGTGCCAGGGTATACAAAAGAAACAACAGCAACAAGCGCAACAAATGGTCCAGACTACAACTTAAAGAACATATACAAACCAGAGAAAAGAACAATTGAAGGGCAAAAAATTTGGAACGACAACAACAACCAAGACGGAAAACGCCCAACGTCAATTAAGGTTAAGTTGTATAAAAAGGTTGGAAATAATAATCAGGAATATGTAACTGAAAAAGTAGTTACAGAAGGTGCTGACAAAACTTGGAAGTGGAAATTTGAAAATCTTGATAAATACGAAAATAAACAAGAAATTCAATACACAGTTGAGGAAGAAGCAGTAGGAGAAGGTTACGTAGGAATAGTAACAGGCTCAATGGCGGCAGGCTTTAAGATAACAAACAGTCGCACACCAGAAGTAGTTAATGTTCAAGGAACAAAAACATGGAATGACACGAATAACCAAGATGGGAAACGTCCAGATAAGATCAAAGTAATCCTAAGCAAAACAGTAGACGGACAAACAACAAAAGTAATAGAAAAAGAAGTAACAGCAAAATATAACTGGAACTACGAATTCACTAACTTACCAAAATATGAAGGTGGAAAAGAAATCACTTATTCAATAGATGAAGAAGCCGTACCAGGCTATGAAAAATCTATAGACGGCTACAACCTAAAAAATAGTTATACACCAGAAGTAGTTAATGTTCAAGGAACAAAAACATGGAATGACGCGAACAACCAAGATGGAAAACGTCCAGAAAAAATCAAAGTAATCCTAAGCAAAACAGTAGACGGAAAAACAAGTAAAGTAGCAGAAAAAGAAGTAACAAAAGACAACTGGAACTACGAGTTTAACGATTTACCAAAATATGAAAACGGAAAAGAAATCACATACAGTATAGATGAAGAAGCCGTACCAGGATACGAAAAATCAGTAGAAGGATACAACCTGAAAAACACACATACACCAGAAAAAGTAAGTGTAGCAGGAACAAAAACATGGGATGACTCAAACAACCAAGATGGAAAACGTCCAGAAAAAATCAAAGTAATCCTAAGCAAAACAGTAGACGGAAAAACAAGTAAAGTAGCAGAAAAAGAAGTAACAAAAGACAACTGGAACTACGAGTTTAACGATTTACCAAAATATGAAAACGGAAAAGAAATCACATACAGTATAGATGAAGAAGCCGTACCAGGATACGAAAAATCAGTAGAAGGATACAACCTGAAAAACACACATACACCAGAAAAAGTAAGTGTAGCAGGAACAAAAACATGGGATGACTCAAACAACCAAGACGGAAAACGCCCAGATAAAATCAAAGTAATCCTAAACAAAACAGTAGACGGACAAACAACAAAAGTAACAGAAAAAGGAGTAACAAAAGACAACTGGAACTACGAGTTTAACGATCTACCAAAATATGAAAATGGAAAAGTAATTAAATATAGCATAGATGAAGTAGATGTACCGGGATATAAAAAATCTATAAAAGGATATAACCTTGAGAACAAATATATCCCACCAAAACCAAAATTACCTAAGACAGGAAGTGCGCCAAGTGAAGTTGGGGGCTTAGGGGTATTAGGATTACTAGCAGGATATGTGTTAATTAGAAGAAAAAACAAAGCTAACTAATTAATAGCAAGTTTGCAGGAAAAATACGAGACACATTAAGACTAAGATGTGTCTCGTGTTTTTTTATTCCTTATTAAATTAGAGGTATAAGAAACATTGATGCTATAATCTGTTTTTGTATGACTTTAGCGTATATTTTATAGTGAGGATTACTTTATATATTTCTTGAACAACTAATTTTACAAGAATAGCCTGTTTTCTAAGTTTAGTTGAATTTAATTATTTTTGTTTTTATTGTATATCTATTACAAACCTATGGGAACGCTATATTGAAGCTGTATCTTGATAATAATGGACACTGATTGGGAACTGTGATACAATATATACAGGAGAGTTTGGATTTTTAGTGAAGGTAGTTATTATTTGCTATATAAAAAGTTGGAAATGTAATAATTATAGACTTTAGTGTAAGAAGAAGCCTTTGCTGTAAAATCGATAAGCATGATTCACTTTATTTTATTAATGGACTTGAAAAATAAGTGATAATTATGCAATTTTACATAAGGAAAATTACTTGAATAGTTATGCTTCCTAATATCAAGTAAGAATACCACGCAATAGAAATTAGAGTTTAAATAGTCATTTACAGTACTATTGTTCTAAATTCAAAACAGATATTTATGAAGTGAAAATAAAGGAAGCAGCTAAGAAATATACAATGAATAATAAAAATACTGGGAGGTAGGATTTAAATGAAGAAAAGTAAGATTATTCAAAAAACGGTTAAACTTTTTTTAGCCTTTGTCATGTTCTTAGGGGTTCTTTTTCAAAATAGTAGTTTAACATCTGCGCAAGGAACAGAAGTGGATCGTGTTAATACAAAAATAACTAGGTTTGAAATTAAGAATCATGATGGAACTCCTGCACTAGGATATCATTATTGGAATCAATATAGACTAGATATGGATTGGGATGCTAGTTCGTATGGAAATCAGTTAAAACAAGGGGACTATTTTATTGTTAAGTTACCAGAACAGTTTAAATTTCCAACAGACGGACCGACAGTAGATTTTAAGCTTTACGCACCAGATGGTAAAACAGTTGTTGCTAATGCACATGTTAATTCTAATGGAGAACAAGGTGGGGGAACAGTAAAAGTTACATTTACAAAATACGTAGAAAATAGAGAAAACGTGAAAGGTAACTTATACTTACAAGCAGGATTTGCTCACAGTAAAATAAATGTAGGTGGAGATAATATAATTGATATACAAATAGGAAGTGTAAAAAAATCTACAAATATCAAAATAGGACCAAAACCTACTATAAAAAATGAAACATTTGCTAAATGGGGAGCGACAGTTCCTGGAAATGATAATCAAGCCAAATGGGTTTTACGTATTAATCATATAAAAGGTAATTATTCAAATTTAACTATCTCAGATAGACTTTACGTAGATGAAGGTAACTTGCCACCTACAATTCATTATATTAGAGATTCTTTTGTGTTATACGAACTTGAATATGATCAATATGGGAATACATCAAGAGTTATTAATGTTTATAAATATAATGATCTTAAAGACTTTATAAAATTTTCTGAAAATGATACACAGTTTACCTTTGAGTATAGTAAAAAATTTGGAGATATAAATGGTAGACAATATCGTCTAACATATAATACAACATATATTCCACAACTTAAATTAAAAAATGAAGGTACTTTCAAGAGTACTGAAAAAAATGTAGTATACAGATCGTGGTTTAAAAATGCAGAAGCTGGTGGTACTGGACAAGGGGATTTAATCCAAAAAATTAAAATTTTTAAAGTTGATGAAAATGATAGGCAAATTAAACTTCCTAACGCAGAATTTTTAATTACAAAAGTGAAAGATGGATCTACTTTTACATTGAAAACAGATGCCCAAGGAGAAGCTGTTTCTGAGAAATTAGAACCTGGGAAATATAAAATTAAAGAAACGAAAGCACCTGATGGCTATATACTTGATCCTACAGAAAAAGAAGTAAATGTAGTTGAAGGTGAAGTGTTATTTTGGACAGCAACAAACGCTAAAATAACAAATATAGATATTGCTGGCAAAAAAACATGGGATGATGCGAACAATCAAGATGGGAAACGTCCAGATAAGATTAAAGTAATCCTAAAAAAGACAGTAGATGGAACAACAACAACAGTAGCTGAAAAAGAAGTTAAAGCAGATACTGATGGAAATTGGAAGTATGAGTTTAATAATCTACCAAAATATGAAAATGGGAAACTAATCACATACAGTATAGATGAAGAGGACGTACCAGGATATAAAAAATCAAAAGATGGATACAACCTGAAAAATACACGTACACCAGAAAAAGTAAGTATAGCAGGTGTAAAATCATGGGATGATGGAAATAACCAAGATGGGAAACGTCCAGATAAAATCAAAGTAATCCTAAACAAAACAGTAGACGGACAAACAACAAAAGTAACAGAAAAAGAAGTAACAAAAGAAAACAACTGGAGTTATGAATTTAACGATTTACCAAAATACGAAAATGGAAAAGAAATCACATATAGTATAGATGAAGAGGCTGTACCAGGATATGAAAAATCAACAGATGGTTATAATTTGAAAAATAAATATACACCAGAAAAAGTAAGTATAGCTGGTAAAAAAATATGGGATGATAAAAATAATCAAGATGGAAAACGTCCAGATAAGATTAAAGTAATTCTAAATAAAACAGTAGATGGAAAAACAACAAAAGTAGAAGAAAAAGAAGTAACAAAAGAAAATAACTGGAGTTATGAGTTTAACGATTTACCAAAATATGAAAATGGGAAAAAAATCACATACAGTATAGATGAAGAAGCCGTACCAGGATACGAAAAATCAGTAGAAGGATACAACCTGAAAAACACACATATACCAGAAAAAGTAAGTGTTGCAGGGACAAAAACATGGGATGATAATCATAATGAACATGGTAAACGCCCAGATAAGATTAAAGTAATCCTAAACAAAACTGTGAATGGAAAAACAACAAAAGTAGCAGAGAAAGAAGTAACGGCAGAAAATAACTGGAACTATGCATTTACAGATTTACCAAAATATGAAAATGGAAAATTAATCAAATATAGAATAGATGAAGTAGATGTACCAGGATATAAAAAATCTATAAAAGGATATGACCTTACAAACAAATACATTCCACCAAAACCTAAACTGCCTAATACAGGAAGTACAACAAACACTCTTGGAGGTTTAGGAATCTTAGGATTGCTAACAGGATTGGTACTAAATAGAAGAAAAAATAAAACTAACTAATTGATGATAGTTTATAGAAAAGATACGAGACATATTATATATATGTCTCGTATTGTTTTGTGAAAAATAGGTTAGGGTATAGGTATATAAAAAGATTAGATAGATAAAAGTAAGAATAAACGTTATAGAAAATATAGGTAGAAACTATATTAAGCAAGTTAAAGGCACTAGGAAAATTATAATTTCAATTTAAATAGCCAATTCGTATAAGTGGACATTAAGTGCTAATCGTGATATAATTGACTTGAGACAAGTGCGTGTCCTTGTGGTATATGGATGCTATAAGAGTAAAAATAGTATAATTTGTAAAGCTAATAACTATAGTTTTTTGAATAAAAAGGAACTAAGTATATTAGCTGAAAAAATTTAATAAGCATAATTTTAATAAAATTTAGAGTTAATAAAATTCAGTGAATTTGTGCTAATCATGCGATTTTGTCTAAGGAAATTGCCTTAAACTACGCTTCCTAGTAAAAGGTAATAAAGCTTTTTAAATACCAACCAAAAAATATAAATTAAGAATAGGTTTAGGGTACTTACAAAGTAAAACAATAGTAGAAGAATAAGGAATCAGGAGATAATTGGACAGTCATTAAAAAATATGATACAATGTTGTATAAGCAAGATTATGTTTTAGAAGCAAGATAGTTGTTAAAAAATTATAAATACAACAACTTAAGCACTAGAATTTAATGAGTCTAAGTATATTAGCTATAAAAAATTAATAGGCATGATTTACTTTATTTTTTATTTTCATTATGATTGGAAAGTTTGGACCAATCATGTAATCTTGTATAAGTGAAATTACTTTGGTATTAAGTTTCCTAATATAAAGTAATAGTACTTAATATAATAATTAAAAATCTGGATTAAAGTAGGCGCTAATAGCGCTATTCTTGTGTAAAAGCTAATTCAAGATTTTTTATAAAGTGAAAGTAAAGGAAGTATTTAAGGGAAATAAATATGAACATAATAAAAAATATTAGGAGGTAGATTTATAGTGATAAAGAATAAAATTATTAAAAAGGCATTTAAATTATTTCTAGCCTTTTCAATGCTTTTAGGGATTCTGCTACAAAATAGTAACTTATCATTAGTAAAAGCGGCAGAAGTTAACCGTGTTAATACAAAGATAACTAGATTTGAAATTAAAACGAGTGATGGTAGACCTATCCCAAGTGGAGGGGAATATAATTATTGGAGTCAGTTTCGACTAGATATGGACTGGGATGCTAGTTCATATGGGAACCAGTTGAAGCAAGGTGATTACTTTATTGTTAAATTACCTGATCAATTTAAATATCCAACAAGTGGGGCAGCAGTAGATTTTCCACTTTATGCTCCAGATGGACGTACTGTTATCGCTAACGCCCATATTTATTCTAATGGGGAAGAGACAGGTGGAGGAACAGTAAAAGTTACATTTACAAATTATGTAGAAAATAAAGAAAATGTAAAAGGTAATCTGTTTTTACAGGCGGGATTTGATCACAAAAAAATAAAAGAAGGTCAAAATAACTTAATTTCTGTTGAAATTGGCGGAGTTAAGAAATCTGTTAACATTAAAATAGGAACAAAAGGGACTGTAACAAACGAAACATTTGCTAAATGGGGAGAAACAGTTTCTGGGAAAGATGACCAAGTTAGATGGGTTTTACGTGTCAATCATACAAAAGGTAATTATAAAAATGTAAGTATCTCAGATAAACTTTATGTTCAAGAAGGGACTTTACCTCCTGGAATTCATTATATTAAAGATACTTTTGTAGTACATGAAGTTATATTCAATTCACACGGAAGTACACAAAGTGTTGTTAAATCATATAGATATGATGAAATAAAAGATTTTTTACATTTCTCTGATAATGATACCAAGTTTACATTCGATTATAGTAAAAAATTTGGTGATATGAATGGTAGACAATATCTTATCCAATATACATCTACTTACATTCCACAACTTAAGTTACGAAATGAAGGTGTCTTTCATAGTGATAGCAAAAATGTAGCGTATCAAGCTGCATTTAGAAGCGCAGAAGTTGGTGGGGGAGGTCAAGGTGACTTAACCCAAAAAATCAAAATTTTCAAAGTTGATGAAAATGATATACAAACGAAGCTACCTAATGCTGAATTTTTAATTACAAAAGTGAAAGACGGATCTACTTTTACATTAAAAACAGATGCAAAAGGAGAAGCAGTTTCTGGGAAATTAGAGCCAGGGAAATATAAAATTAAAGAAACAAAAGCACCTGAAGGATATGAGCTTGATCCTACAGAAAAAGAAGCAACTGTTGTTCAAGGTGAACCACTGTTTTGGACTGTGAAAAATACCAAAGTAACAAATATAAATATTTCAGGAACAAAAACATGGGATGACTCAAACAACCAAGATGGGAAACGCCCGGATAAAATCAAAGTAATCCTAAATAAAACAGTAGACGGACAAACAACGAAAGTAACAGAAAAAGAAGTTAGAGCGAATGCTTCTGGAGAGTGGAAGTATGAATTTAATGATCTTCAAAAATACGAAAATGGTAAACTAATTACATACAGTATAGATGAAGAAGCCGTACCAGGATACGAAAAAGAAGTTACAGGCTACAATCTTAAAAATAGTCATACACCAGAAAAAGTAAGTGTAGCAGGAACAAAAACATGGGATGACTCAAACAACCAAGACGGAAAACGCCCGGATAAAATCAAAGTAATCCTAAACAAAACAGTAGACGGACAAACAACAAAAGTAACAGAAAAAGAAGTAACAAAAGACAACTGGAACTACGAGTTTAACGATCTACCAAAATATGAAAACGGAAAAGAAATCACATACAGTATAGATGAAGAAGCCGTACCAGGATATGAAAAAGAAGTTACAGGCTACAATCTTAAAAATAGTCATACACCAGAAAAAGTAAGTGTAGCAGGAACAAAAACATGGGATGACTCAAACAACCAAGATGGGAAACGCCCAGATAAAATCAAAGTAATCCTAAACAAAACAGTAGACGGACAAACAACAAAAGTAACAGAAAAAGAAGTAACAAAAGACAACTGGAACTACGAGTTTAACGATCTACCAAAATATGAAAACGGAAAAGAAATCACATACAGTATAGATGAAGAAGCCGTACCAGGATACGAAAAAGAAGTTACAGGCTACAATCTTAAAAATAGTCATACACCAGAAAAAGTAAGTGTAGCAGGAACAAAAACATGGGATGACTCAAACAACCAAGATGGGAAACGCCCAGATAAAATCAAAGTAATCCTAAACAAAACAGTAGACGGACAAACAACAAAAGTAACAGAAAAAGAAGTAACAAAAGACAACTGGAACTACGAGTTTAACGATTTACCAAAATATGAAAACGGAAAAGAAATCACATACAGTATAGATGAAGAAGCCGTACCAGGATATGAAAAAGAAGTTACAGGCTACAATCTTAAAAATAGTCATACACCAGAAGTAGTAAATATTCAAGGAACAAAAACATGGAACGATGCAGACAACCAAGATGGAAAGAGACCAAAAGAAATCAAAATCAAGCTGTTTAAGAATGGAACTGAAATTGAAACGAAGACAGTAACAGAAGCAGATGGTTGGAAGTGGAAATTTGAAAATCTTTATAAGTATGAAAAAGGACAAGAAATTGAATATACTATAAAAGAAGAAGTAGTTGCAGAATATGAAACTAATATAGATGGATTCAATGTAACAAACAAACATACACCAGAAAAAACAGCAGTAGAAGGAACAAAAACTTGGGATGATGCGAACGATCAAGATGGTAAACGACCAACTAAGATTAAAGTAATTCTGAAGAAAAAGGTTGGGGATGGACAGCCAAGTAAAGTAGCAGAAAAAGAAGTAACCCAAGCAGATGGTTGGAAGTGGAAATTTGAAGATCTTGACAAGTATGAAAAAGGACAAAAAATAGAATACTTTGTTACAGAAGAACCAGTTAAAGATTACACAGTAGAAATAAGTAAAGTTGAAACAAATGATGAAACATTCAAATTCAACATAACAAACAAACATGAACCAGAGAAAGTATTAGTAACAGGGACAAAAACATGGCTTGACAATAATGATCAGGCAGGAAAACGTCCAGGAACAATAAAAGTAATCTTAAACAAAACAGTTGATGGAAAAACAACAAAAGTAGCAGAGAAAGAAGTAACGGCAGAAAATAACTGGAACTATGCATTTACAGATTTACCAAAATATGAAAATGGAAAATTAATCAAATATAGAATAGATGAAGTAGATGTACCAGGATATAAAAAATCTATAAAAGGATATGACCTTACAAACAAATACATTCCACCAAAACCAAAATTACCTAATACAGGAAGCGCGCCAAGAGAAGTAGGAGGCTTAGGAGTATTGGGGTTACTAGCAGGATATGTGTTAATTAGAAGAAAAAATAAAGCTAACTAAATTAATAGAAAGCTAATTTAAGAAATACGAGACACGTTTTTTCGTGTCTCGTATTTTTGGTTTTTTATGGTACAATAAGAATGGATAAATAAATTAGAATTTATTGAGGAAAAGATGAAAATAGAAATTAAAGAAGTTATAGATAAGAAAGAAAAAGAAGAGATATCCAAGGAAGTACTTTATGACTTACCAGAATGGTTTGGACTTCCTGAAAGCACAGAAAATTATATTATAGATTCGCAAGATAAACCATTATTGGCTTGTTATGTGAATGATGAAGTCGCAGGTTATATTGTTTTAAATGCAACGAGTAAGGATTGTGCAGATATTTTTGTTATGGGTGTTAAGAAGAAATTTCATAGAATGGGTATTGGTTCAAAATTGAATAACGCATTTGAAATCTTGGCTAAAAAATTAGGATATACATACTCACAGGTGAAAACAGTTAAGACAGGTTGCTACAAAGAGTATGATATTACTAATAAGTTTTATATAGCGATGGGGTATAAAGAATTGGAATGTTTTCCTACTCTATGGGATGAATGGAATCCATGTCAAATATATATCAAATACCTTGGAGAATAATAAATTTTGAATTATGAAATTATCAACAAAATTTAAGAACGGTAGAAAATTCTATCGTTTTTTTTTTTTTTTAATTTCTAAATCCGATTGACAGATTTTTTCTTTTCTGGTAAACTATAAAAAAACCGACTGTCAGTCTAAAAATAAGGAGAAACAGATGAAGAATAAAAAAGAACAAATTTTAGATGTTTCACTAGCTTTTTTCTTGGAGAAGGGTTATGATAATACTTCGATTAGTGATATTTTGAGCAAATTAGATATTGCAAGAGGTACTTTATACTATCATTTTGAATCTAAAGAAGCAATTATGGATATGATTATAGAGCGTTCTGCAATACAAATAGTAAAAGATGCTCAAAAAGTTATTTTACAGAAAGAATTAAACATCTATGAAAAAATGTTTTCGTTATTTGCTAGTATGAGTATGAAACGTCTAGCTGGCGGTGACTTGATGATTGATTATTTAAATCAACCCCAGAATGCATTATTTCATGAGAAGAGTAATAGAGCATTTATGAAAAATATTACACCTTTATTAGGTGAGATTATTAAAGAAGGGTTTGAAGAAGGTTTATTCGATAACATTTTTCCTTATGAGAGTGCGGAAACTATTTTGATTATGATAATGGGGTTCGTGGATGGACAATATGAACAGTTGAATAAGAATGATTTAGAACGTCGAGTGGAGAGCCTTTTATATAATATGGAGAGAGTATTAGGGGCAAAAGAAGGAAGCTTTGCCGAGTTTAAGACGTTAGCTTTATAAAGAAGCGGGGTGGCTAAGTTGAGTAATGGTTATAAGAAGTTTCTTTTATTATGGGTAGCGAGCCTTATTTCCACGAGTGGCTCGGGAATGAGTTCTTTTGCGCTAGGTATTTTTATGTATCAGAAAACAGGAATGAGTACTATGACGGGGTTGATAATTTTAGCAGGATTTCTACCTGGACTATTGCTTTCTCCATTTGCTGGAGCCCTAGCAGACCGTCATGACCGTAGATTATTAATGATGTTGGGAGATGGATTATCGATTATTGGTCTGGCGTGCATTCTATTTTCTTTACAATTTTTGGATAGTAAACTTCTTATTGGAGGAATATTACTTGGAGCAGCTATTAGTTCAGCTTTTTCTTCTTTAGTAGAGCCATCTTTTCGAGCTACTATATCCGATTTACTAGAAAAGGATGAATACACAAAAGCTAGTGGAATGGTGCAATTAATTCCAGCTTCCCGCTATCTTCTTTCTCCTGTACTTGCAGGCTTGGTTTTAAGTATAGCAAGCATTCACTCTGTATTACTTCTTGATATTTTAACAATATTAATCACATTACCTATTACATATATTGTAAGAAAAGAGATGCAAGGAACACATAAGAAGACTAAAGAGAATTTGAAAGAAGATTTGAAATTAGGTTTTCGTATTATCTATGATAATAAAGGGCTTTGGCTTCTAGTTATGCTTGGGGTGTTAGTTTCATTTTGTCTGGGGACTGTTCAGACTCTTATGATACCGATGCTTCTATCCTTTGGAGGAGAATCTTTTGTAGGATTTGCAACAACTATTTCAGCTTTTGGAATGTTGGCTGGAGGTTTGATTTTAAGTAAGGTGAGTATAAAAAAAGATTTTACAAATGTTCTACAATATGCACTGTTAGGCATGGGGATAGCTATGATTGCATTTGGGTGGTGGCAGAATAAAGTATTAGTTTGTATCTTTGGTTTTTGTCTTTTCCTAAGTTTACCGTTTGCGAATACAGTGATGGATTATCTAGTAAGAATTACCGTTCCAACAATTCATCAAGGTAAGGCTTGGGGATTGATTGGACTTATTTCTCAAGTAGGTTACGTTGTTGCATATGCCTCAGTAGGTGGATTTGTTGATTTTATAATTTCTCCTTTTCTTCAAGAGAGTGGAAGTTTTTCTCAAGCAATACTTGCGTTGATTGGTAAAGGAGAGGGGAGAAGTGCTGCACTTATGATTATTCTTGCAGGCATTTTTCTTGTGATTGTAGCATTGATATTACCACGCAAAAATGAAATTAGGGAATTGGAGGAAAAGTCAGAGAAATCTATATTAGATTAAAAAGGTATGTAAGATTAAACCTTAAACGTTATTTCTATATTTTTAAAAGGAGCTTTTAGAAAAGTTCCTTTATTTTTGTTTTTCTTAAAGATAATATATAGAAAATAGATTATCTTGGTTATTATTGAACACTGTAATTGAATTTGATATAATCAAAATAAGAAGCAACATGTTGGAATAATAATACTATTTGTATTTGAATAACTATATAGAGGAGAACTATAATGAAAATAGAAAGAGGCTTTGGAGAATATTTTAAGTACTCATTGCATGACGCAAGAATATTAAAAATTGATCATATAAATGACAATTTGATATTGTACTTTAATTATATTTTTTCTTACAATGAAGATAAATCAGAAAATACTCATAAAGCGAAGATTATTTTCGAGAAAGTAGATATAGATGATGTTGATTTTCTAGTATTTGATGACATAATAAGAGAAAAGTTTTCAGGGAATTTATTTAGAAGAATATCAAGATAAGTACAAAGATAGTGAATTTGAAGTGATTATAGAAACATATAATTGGGGTAGAGCGGTATTTCAGGACTGGTTATGGAATGATGATGTTCATGTAGATTGTATTATGAATATTTATTATTTAGGAAAAATGATATATGAAATAGAGGAGTAGTGAAATACTATGGGAAAAACGTATTTAGAATTAAAACAATTTTTGTAAGATGCCAACGAAGCAAGCTAAATTGATTCAATTATTTGGATTGACTGGAGAGAATATGACGAGGATGTTATAAATTATTTTAATGAGAAAATAGAAAATAAGATTACCGTTAACTTTGAGAAGAATGGAGGAAAAGATTAGGGTGCGACTAAAGCAACGTTTAATAGAACTTATAGAACATTTATACAATGAAAATATTATTGAAATTAATGTTGTTGATTTCGAAAAAGGCAGTTTTTATGACACTGTGGTTTTCTTAAGAGATACATTAAAAAAAGAATACCCTAAAACAAAGATAAAACGTATTATGAAAAGTATTCACTATGCAAATAGTTTTGATGACGAGTCTTTAAAACAAAGTGCTTTTTTACTTGACGAAATAGAGCAGTATCTTTGTTTTAATAAATTTCTGAATCATGATAAATCCGTAGAGTATTTTAATGAAAAAATTACAGCTGATGGATTTGTTATTAATCCAGAAAATTTACTAGAAGTGATGATTGAGAGTTTATTAGATAGTGAAAAAATCTAATAAGGACGGATAATGGTTTTTAATATGTGAGAAGATTATGGATACGCATAAATTTAGAACATAATAATCTTCCTATAATTTTAGAAACATTAATGCTATTATGTATTATTTACAAACATACAATTATTATATTTTTAATAAGTTCCAAATAATAGTTTAAAGTTTGTGAATATTTAAATGTGGGTATATGTTATAATAAAGTGCAATAAAAATTTTGTTAATATATTTATTAATGTAGAAAGGATAATAAAATGGTAGTATTTGATAAACTTTGGTTGGAATTTACTAAATTACCAGAGGTAACGGCAATAGTATTAGGAGGTTCTAGAAGTAGTAATAACTATGATGAAAGTTCTGATTATGACCTATATATTTATTGTACAAGCATTCCCGACAAAGATGTTAGAAAATTAATTTTAGATAAATATTGTTCTTATATTGAGTTAAATAATCAATTTTGGGAATGCGAAGATGATTGTACTTTATCTGATGGAATAGATATAGATATTATTTATAGAAATATAAATGATTTTGAGAATAATATAGAAAATGTTGTGGAAAAACATCATGCGGGTAACGGATATACAACATGCTTTTGGCATAATTTGAAAAATAGTAAAATTCTTTATGATCCTTATAAAGAATTTTCTAGAATACAAGAAAGATTTGCCGTTCCGTTTCCTAAGGAGTTAAAAGAAAATATTATTTCAAAAAATTTCCGTTTATTAACAGGGAATTTACCTTCGTATGATAAGCAGATTTTAAAAGCATTTAATCGTGGAGATTTTGTGAGTGTAAATCACCGTATTGCAGCATTTATAGAATCTTATTTTGATATTATCTTTGCGATAAATGAACTTGCTCACCCAGGAGAAAAGAGAATGATTTCGTATGCTAAAGAACATGCTAAGATTCTTCCTAAACAATTTGAAGAGTCTCTGAATATGTTATTATATAGTGTAGGTAGTAGTATAGGTGACGTAGAAAAAAACTTGAAAAATATTATAAAAAATTTAGAAGAAATCATATAGTTATAGATACACCGCATGATGACAAATCAGAAATTAGTAATTAGTCTAGAATTTATCTGGACTAATATTTCTATCTATCCTAATTATGATGGGATTATATTTAAAAAAGAAAAATCAGATACTTTCTAAGAAGCCAGTTAATGGAAAAAAGATGAAGATAAACTAAATGCTAAAAAAGAGACCATGGAGCTTGAATTAGCAAGATTTTGAAGTTAGGATTAAACTAGGAGAGATATTGTATGACAAAATTTATGATAGATAACAATGAATTTACTTTAACGGGTGAAAACGAATATGAAGGTAAATTATGCGTTTGGGGAGAGGAAGTAACAATTTTTGTAGATTCACAAGAAAACCAAGAAAAAATTGTCTCTTTTGTACAAGATAAAATTCAATGGATTGATGAAAACAAAAATAAAATTATAGACGCATTTATGGAGGAAAATAGCCATTATATAGAAGTAATTAATGATATGATAGAAGATGGTGAATTTGATGCTGAGTGTGAAATTGATGAGGAGGACTTTATTAGTGCGTTGTTTATTAACAATGTATCTTTATTTTTAGATGAGAAAGATTGGAGTATAATGTTAGATTTGGAAGCAGAGCCTGATTATCTATTAGGTCATTTAGCTTGTATTGAAATAGATAGCGATTATGAAATAGAATTCGGCGGGTTAAATGGGTAAAAGCTGTTATTAAAAAAGAGATTGCTAAAGAATTATTTTATAGCGATAAAGAAGAATTTTTAGCTACAGATAAAAATAAGCAATATGTTAAAATAATTTTCGCTCTTAATCGTTCGCAAAAGACAACTGTCACCTATGGAAGAAAGTCCGATTTTTTCGTTTTAAAGAAACTATTAGATTATTATTTTCAAACAATATAATTTAAAAACGAACTATAAAATCATAAGATAAAGATATTTTATCAAAAAACAAATTTTATTTTCGAAAAAGTATTGACATTATTTTTAAAAGTTGGTATACTTAATCACAAGTTAATGATTCACACGTCGATAAGATAAGTAAAAGTGAAAGATGGTAAAGAGAGTCTCGGATGGTGAAAAGAGATCGTATTGGAAACTTTGAAAATGGTCTTTGAGTGTTAATGGTCGAATAATTAGACCTTTACGGGTGAGCCCGTTATAGCTTCAGGGTATAACATCAAATTTGATGCGTACTTTTTGAGTTGATATTTGTGAGAATATCATAAAGTAAGGTGGTAACACGTAAATGATTAGACGTCCTTGCAGAAGCGTAGCTTCTGTGAGGGCTTTTTTATTTCTCAAAATAATCAAAAGGAGAATTAACTTAGACTTTTATATAAATATTGGAGGAAAAAACAATGTCAGAATTATTAAGTATTTATAAAACGTTAAAATCTAAAAAATGGGTGAACTTAAGCCATAAGATTGATGAAAACTCTCCGAAGTTTCCAGCATTACCAGCATTAGAAAAAGAAACATTATTTACACTGAAAGATGGATTTTATGTCCAAAAATTTTCAGTAGTTGGTCAATATGGAACTCACATAGATGCCCCTATCCACTTTGTAGAAGGTGGAAGATGGCTTGATGAGATTGAGCTAAAGGATTTATTGTTACCTTTATATGTTATTGATAAGAGTGCTGAAGTAGCTACTAACAATGATTATAAAATTACTAAACAAGATATTCTTGATTTTGAAGAAAAATATGGGGAGATTATTCCGGAATCGTTTGTAGCATTCCGTAGTGATTGGTCTAAGCGTTGGCCTAACTATGATGAGATAAGAAATCTTGATGAAAATGAAGTACAACATACACCAGGTTGGTCTCGAGAAGCATTAGAATTTTTAATTAAAGAAAGAAAAGTTAAAGCAGTTGGACATGAAACTCTAGATACTGATTCTGGAGTGAGTGCTGCGGCAGAAGGATTGGTAAATGAGTATTATTTATTGGAACAAGATATTTATCAAGTAGAAGTACTTGCAAATCTTGATCAAGTACCAGCAACTGGAGCATTGATTTCAGTAGCTTATCCAAACTGGACAGAAGCGACTGGATCTCCAGCTCGCGTAGTAGCAATACTACCAGAAGAAGAAAAATAAAGGCCTTTTATAGAAAAAAAGTAAAGAAGTAAAGAAAGTTAGAAGTTTATAAAATATAGAAATTAAGAAAGTAAAGAAGTTAGAAGCAAAAAGTTTTATGAAGTAAAAAAAATCAGGATTAGAGAGGAAAAAATTATGTGTAAAAATTGTCAAAATAAATTAGTAGGAAAAGCACCATATAGAGTAGATCATGTTGGATCATTTTTAAGACCAAAAGAATTAGTAGAGGCAAGAGCTAAGTTTGTAGCTGGTGAAATTACTAAAGAAGAATTAACAAAAGTAGAAGATAAAACAATTACAGAATTAGTTGAAAAGCAAATAATCCACGGCTTAAAAGGAGTAACAGATGGAGAGTTTCGTCGTGCATACTGGCATCTTGATTTCTTCTGGGGGCTTAATGGAGTAGAACATACTCAAGCAAAAATCGGTTATCAGTTCCATGATGAAACTACAAAACCAGACTCAGCTGATGTAGTTGGAAAAATTTCTGGAGAAAATCACCCGTTTGTAGAACATTATAAGTTTTTACGTGATTTGGTAGGTGATAGAGCAGAAGTTAAGCAAACTATTCCAGCACCAGCACAGTTTTACTTTGAGTTGATTCGTGATGAAGAACATATTGCCCAAACAAATAGCATTTATCCAAATAAAGAAGAATTATTCGCGGATATTATTGCTGCATACAAACAAGTAATTAAAGAGCATTATGATGCGGGGTGTCGTGTAATTCAACTTGATGACTGTACTTGGGGAGCAATTGTTGATGATAGATTAATTAAATTAATCGCAGAAGGAAGTGGCTTTGATCCAGAAGGAATCCGTGAAACATTCAAAAAAGAATTTATTACCCTTAATAATGGGATTTTAACAGATCTTCCAGAAGACTTAGTGGTAAATACTCATATTTGTCGTGGGAACTATCACTCGACATGGGCTAGCTCTGGCGGTTATGACAGCGTGGCGGATACGTTATTCGGTGAAGAGAACGTTAATGCTTACTACCTAGAATACGATACAGACCGTGCAGGTGATTTCAAACCACTTGCCAAAGTAGGAAATGATAAGAAGGTTGTTTTAGGACTACTTACTTCAAAATCAGGAAAGTTAGAAAATAAAGACGAGGTAATCGCGCGTATTCGTGAAGCAAGTGAATATGTACCATTAGAAAATATTTACTTAAGTACGCAATGTGGATTTGCTTCTACAGAAGAAGGAAATATTTTAACAGAAGAAGATCAATGGAAAAAAATTGCTTTAATTAGCGAAATTGCACAAGAAGTTTGGGGAGATAAGTAATATAGAACATTAAGTAATATAACTTATCGGGCTGCATATGAAATATTAATAAGTTTATATCTGAAAACATCTTAAGTTTGAGTATATATAAGAAAGGCGGAAATTCTATTTTTGAGTTTTCGCTTTTTTACATATTATTATAGAAGAAAAGATAAGGAAGGGGATAGGTTATTATAAAATTAAGAAGAGTCTAGCAATAAGTTTTTGACACATATATTAGTTTGGAGTAAAATATAGTTTATAAATAATTGATAAAATTCGTGTAAAGGTAATATAATGAGGTAAAAGTATGGCTAAGAAAAAAGAAATCAAAACAAATGCTATGAGATTTTTGGATGATAATAATGTAGAATATACCCATTTTGAATTTGACGCAACGAGTGACGCTGCAAAGACTGGTGTTGGAGTTGCTGATATAATTGGTCGTAATCACAATCAAGTTTTCAAAACAATTATGACGACAGATGGTAAAGGAAATTATGTAGTAGGAGTGCTGATGAGTGAGGATAACATCAACTTCAAAAAACTAGCAAAAGCAGCCGGATTAAAAAGTTTATCGATGCTACCACTAAAAGATTTAACAAAAATCACAGGTTATGTAAAAGGTGGTTGCTCGCCATTTGCTATGAAAAAACTTTTTCCAACATTTGTAGACGATAGATGTCGTGAAGTTGAATCAATTATTGTTTCAGCTGGTAAGGTAGGACATCAAGTAGAAGTTAAACCAGAAATATTGGAAAATCTTATAGATGCCCAAATAGTTGATATTAAGGCAGAATAAAATAAAAATAGTTTTTAGTTTTTACTAAAAACTATTTTTTTATGCCGCCACCCAGAATTGAACTGGGAACGGAGCATTACCATTGCTCTATTATACCATTTAACTATAGCGGCTCATAAGAATTATATCATATAAACTATTTTCTATGCAAATTTACTTTATGGGACAGTCACATGAATTATTTACAAACTTGCTAGTATTTTAATTAATGAAGACCAATTTTTTTATGGTTTTTTAGAATAGATTTATTGAAATAATAATTAAAATGTTGGTTTAATTAAATAGATTAACAGTATATTTTATAGTAAATACTTCTTGCTTATTCACAAAAACATTGATTTTACAGCGTTTTCAAGTGTTTTTTTATGAATTGAAAGAGGATTGTAATGGAATTGAAATAGTTTAGATATTCTACTGAAATTTTTTTTTGTTATAATCTTAAAGGTGAAGGAGGCGTAATATGTTATTTGATACACATGCGCATTTAAATGATGATGCTTATTTAGAAGACTTAGAAGAAACTATAGAACGCGCTAAAGAAGCGGGTGTAAAATTAATTAATATAGTAGGCTTCGATGACAAAAGTATAGAAAAAGCACTAGAAATCACAGCTAAATATGACTTTTTATATTTAACAATAGGCTGGCATCCAGTTGAAGCGATAGATTTTACAGAAGAAAAGTATGAAATGATAAAAAATATCGCATTGACAAATGATAAAGTAATTGCAATCGGTGAGATTGGTTTAGATTATCATTGGGATAAAAGTCCGAAAGATATTCAAAAGGAAGTATTTAGAAGACAAATTCAACTAGCGAAAGAAGTAAATAAACCAATCGTGATTCATACAAGAGATGCGATGGAAGATACTATAAAAATCCTTCAAGAAGAAAAAGCTAGTGAAGTTGGTGGAATAATGCATAGTTTTTCAGGTTCAGTAGAAAGTATGAAGATTATGTTAAAAGAAGACTTCTACATCTCATTAGGAGGTCCAGTAACATTTAAAAATGCTAAGACACCTAAAGAAGTAGCAAAAGCTTGTCCATTGGATAAACTTTTAATAGAGACAGATTGTCCGTATTTAACGCCAACACCTTATAGAGGTAAAAGAAATGAACCTGCTTATGTGCACTATGTTGCACAAGAAATAGCAGATTTAAGAGAGATGACTTATGAACAACTAACAAAACAAACATTTAATAATGCATGTAAGTTGTTTAGAATAGACAAAAAGGAGATTGATTAATAAAAATGAAATTAGGAAAAATTTTAGTAGCAGCAGCAACATCAGGAGTATTATTATCAGGAGCGTTTATGATAGCAGAAGAATACACAGGAAAATCAGCTTTTGCCGTAAACATGGATAATACACGCATTGAATTAAAAACTAAAAAAGGAACTGTAAGAGAAGTGCTTATCGCTAATGACATTCCTTTTAGTGCAGATGATAGAATCGAGCCAGGACTTGATACAAAAGTTAAAGGTGGAGAAACTATTAACATTTACAGAGCTCGTGAAATCACTATAGTTGATGGAGAAACTACAACAACAAGAAAAACTACTTATCGAAAAGTAGAAGATATTCTAAAAGAGCTTAATATTACTTTAGGATCTGAAGATAAAGTAACTCCAGAATTAAGCAGCGAAGTAGCAGAAGTAGATACTATTAAAATCACAAGAAATAGTACAACTACAGAAACAAGAAAAGAAGCTATAAAATTCGAAACTAAAGAAGAAAAAGATGATACTAAATATGTAGATGAAAAAGTTACTAAAGTTGAAGGTAAAGACGGAGAAAAAGAAGTTACTTACAACGTAGTAAGAGAAAATGGTAAAGAAGTATCTAAAACAGTTGTTTCTGAAAAAGTTTTAACAGAAGCAACAGCTAAAGTAGTAGTTGTTGGAACAAAACAACGTCCAGCTAGCCAAATGGTGAAAACAGCAGGTGGAACAGTAGCGTTAGCAAACGGAAATACAGCTGGAGCAACAGGTGCAGCGGCAGCTCAAGAAATGGCTCGTCGTACAGGAGTACCAGCATCTACTTGGGAACACATCATTGCTCGTGAATCAAACGGTCAACCAGGTGCAAGAAATGCGTCAGGAGCAAGCGGATTATTCCAAACAATGCCAGGATGGGGATCAACAGCAACAGTTGAAGACCAAATCAACGCAGCAACTCGTGCATATCAAGCGCAAGGTTTATCTGCTTGGGGAATGTAATATAAAATAGAAAACTCTCGAAAAGATTTTCGGGAGTTTTTTAATTATAAGATTGTAAAAAAATAACTCTTAGAAAGTAGCTAATAAAAAAACCACAAATTCTAAGAGGTTGTTTATTCTATATTCTTTTCTCAACTGCCTTATATAGTAAGAATGATGCAACTGAACATATAAGAATAGCTATTGCACTAGAATAGAAAATATTACCAATTCCAACTAGAGGCGAGACAATTCCACCTAAGAAGAATGGAACAAAACCTGATAGGGCAGATGCACTACCAGCACGTTCGCGCTCTAAACTCATAGCTAAAGCCCCACCTACAGGTAAGATAAAACCTAATCCTAAAAGAAGTAAAAAGAAACTAATCTCAACAAAAATAAATGGTAGTGTTAGAGTAAGAACGATGGCTAAATAAATACTTACTAAAAGCATAATAGATAAACCTAAAGTCATGCTTGTTTTTTCTCTAAAATTTGTAGTGCTTTTACTTCCTAAAACTAAAGCTAAACCATTAAGTCCAAAACATAAACTATATGCAAACGAAGATAAATTGTAATGGACTTGTAGAATAAAAGGAGAAGCAGCGATATAAGCAAACATAGCTGACATAGCCAAACCTTGAATCATAACAAGCATAAAGAATAGTTTGTTTTTAACTACTGCTACAATAGATGAATATGTTTTTAGAACTGGGACATCAAGACGCTTTTCTTTTTTTAATGATTCATTAAATTTCATGGATGTAATAATTAAAGGTGCACCTATAAGTGCTAAGGTAACAAAAATCCCACGCCAGTCAGTAAATTGTAGCAACAAGCTACCGATAATCGGTGATAAAATTGGAGCAAGACCATTTACCGCCATAAGAAGTGCAAAAAATTCCGCCATTTCTCGACCTCTATAAAGATCGGTAGAAACAGCTCTTGAGATAACTAAAGCTCCAGCAGATGCAAGCCCTTGGATAAGTCTAAGGATTGCCATTAAATATATATTAGGTGAAAAAATAATGGCAACTGTGCTGATTAGATAAACAATAAGGCTGATTAATAGTGGTTTTTTTCTTCCGTATTTATCGCTAATAGGCCCGATAAGTAACTGTCCTAAGGCCAAACCAACCATACTTCCTGTAAGTGTAAGTTGAACTGTAGAGGTATTAGCGCCAAAATATTCCCCCATGAATGGTAAAGCTGGTAAATATAAATCTGTAACGAATGGCCCAAATGCCGATAGAGTTCCTAAAAATAAAACTAGGAACAATTTTGAATTTTTTCTATTTGTCATTACGACTCCTTTCTTTTTGAGAATACTAACGATTATAGCACAAAAAATTTTTTTGTGTAAGTTTTTTTTAGCGTATTTAAGAAAATTTTTTGAGCAATAAAAATAAGAGTATAAAATAGAATTTTAATTTTATCGAATGTTTTCGATATGAGTTTAAAAAACTAGATTATACTCTTATTTTATTTTGAAATCAACACTGTCAATTTTAGCGATTAGTTTATTATTTATAAACCAAATTAGTGAGCCTACATAAATAATGTAAGTAAACATAAGTAAGCTTGCAGTAGTAAAGATACGATGGTTTTTAAAGAATAAAAAGTTTAGCAGTAAAACAGTGCAATAGATAATAAAAACGATTAAAAGTTTTAGTTTGCTTTTTTTTATCCAATTAGTATATTTAGTTAGCAACTCTAATCTTTTGTTTTCTTCATTTGTTACCATTATATTCTCCTTATAAAATAATATCTAAATTATAACAAAAGAAAAATAAAGGTGCAAATAAAAATAGATAAAATATTTTTATAGTAGAGCTTCAAATAGTTTATTGGTATTGCTAGAATATAAAGATATATGGTATAATTAAATTGCCATATTATACACAATAGGAGGAAATATGTCTTATACAAGAGATGGTATTTTTGAAAAAATTATAGAAAAATTACCTACTTTAAAAATTCACGAAAGACGAGAAAAAGATAATAGTATATTTATTTTAGAATATAATAATCGCCGAGCAAAGATTGATATAGATAGTTTTATAAGAAAGCTAGGCGACAAAAAAAGTGAGAAAAGCGATAAAAAGGTAGAAGAATTTATTTATTATATTGTGAATAATTTTACAGCTCAAGATAATGTATCTTTAGAGGGTATTGCAAAAGAAGAGCTGATAGATAAGGTTTATCCCGTTGTTCGCTCAACAGGATTTAATAAAGATAACAAGCAACATCTTGTAAAATATCCGCATACAAATGAGACGGATATCTATCTAGCTTATGATTTTGGAAAAGGGTATAAGCTTCTAGATAAGACTTTTCTAGAGAAACTTTCGTTATCATTAGATGGAGTTTTTGAATTTGCTAAAAGAAATCTAGAGAACTTGCCGCTAAAATATAATCTAGATGAAGTAGAAGGAAATAAATTTTATTTTCTAAATGCTAAAGATGGCTATGATGGAGCACGAGTTATTGATAAAAATATTTTAGATTATTTTTATAAAAAAATTGGAGAGTCATATTATTTAGGCTTACCTCATCAGGATGTTCTTATTATAGCGGATATAAAAAATAAAAAAGGGCTGGAGATTCTGCAAAAAATGATGGTTCAGTTCTTTACAGAAGGTACAGTTCCGATAACAACAATTACATTCAAATATGATGGAGAAAAATTAGAAAGTTATTTTATTTTTGTTGAATAAAGCGACTAAAATTTAAAATAGTATAGGAGAACGATTATGTTATTTTTTTACAATAAGAAAATGCTAGGAGAAACATTATTAATTACTATTCAAAATAGTGAAGAGGTTACTTATGAAGATAAGAAAAATATTACACTTATTAAAGATAATAATGGAGTATTAGTAGGATTAAATATTTTTAATGTTGAAAATTTGAAACTAGAAGGTGAAGGAAGTATTGAATTATCTGATGAACAAAAAGAAATTTTGAGCAAACGTCTAGAAAAGAATGGTATCAAAATAGATTTAGAGGGTAATAACGATGATTACTTCGTAGCAGGGGAAGTTCTTACTTGTGAAAAGCATCCAGATGCAGATAAACTGAAAGTAACAACGGTTAATGTTGGAGAAGAAACTTTACAAATTGTTTGTGGAGCACCTAATGTAGAAGCTGGACAAAAAGTCGTAGTAGCCCTTAGTGGAGCGATGATGCCGAGTGGATTACTTATTAAACCATCGAAATTACGTGGTGTAGATTCTAACGGTATGCTATGTTCAAAACGTGAATTAGGTTTACCTCAAGAAGAAGTAAGAGGTATTTTAGTATTAGATGAAGATACTAAAGCAGGTACTAAATTAAAAGAATTGAATTTAAAATAATTTATAAATAGGAGGTGTAACTATGGTTAATTGGAAAAAATGGTTTTTAGAAGAAGAAGAAGATGAAATTTATAAAGCTGAAGAAGGGCGAAGAGATAAAAAAGAAAAGAGTCCTGTCTCAAATAATGAAAGTGATTTTGATATAGAAGTATCTGATAAAGAATCATTTGTAGATAAAAGAGAAACTAGAAAACGCGAAGAAGAAATAGATCTAGACGAATACAGTGTTCCGGAAGATTTTGATATAGAGTTTACAGAAGAAGATGAATATTCAGCTCCACAAAAATATCAAAAAGAGAAAAACGATGGCGGATTAATGGGGCGAATAAAAGGTTTATTCTCTAGTTCGAATGATAAACAATTTTCAGATGATGACTTTGAAGACGATTTCGAAGAAGACGATGAAGTAGAAGACTATAAAACATATTTAGAGCGTCAAAGACGAGAAGAGAAGTTAGAAAAAGAAGGAAATTACACTTTATCAGAAGACTTGGAAGACGATGAAGAATATGAAGAAGAGTACGAAGAAAAACCACAAGGATTCTTCAACCGATTAAAAGAACGTTTATTTAGTGTGAGTGAAGAAGATATAGAAAAAGAAGAATTGGATGCCATACTTGATGACTTGGAAGATGAGTCAACTTCTGACAACTTCGTAGAAGAAATTGGCGAAAAATTTGAGAGAACTGAACAACAAGATTTTTCAGAGCGAGTTCGTAATGAGGAAGTTACGGATGTGGAATTTGAAGAAATAGATTTATCAGAATATGAAGAAGGTTTAGAAAAAGAAGAAAAACCTGAAAATACTACTAGTCTGACAGATGCATTAAAAGAACTAGGAGTAGCAAACTCTGAGATAAAAGACGTTGATATTTTTGGAGATAAATCAGATAGAAGAACACATCCAACACTTGCAGCTGTTCGAACAAAAAGATTAAAACAAGATCATAAGATGGACACTCTAGGAACAGATGTTGCTTTAGAAAAAGACCATAGCGATTTGAAAAATGAGATAGCTAAAGCTTATGAATCAAAAGAATCATCTGCTGAACAAGATTTAGAAGTTAGAGAAACTAAAAACAAAGAAGCACGTGCTGAGTTAAGTGAAAACTTCAATAAATTAGAACGTCGTGAAGATAAAATACAAAAAGACAACGTATTATATAAACAAGATAAAGAATTAGATGAACTTTTTGATGAGATTAAAGTTAAAGAAGAAGAAAGCCATCAAAGATCTGTACCGGAATTAGAAGTTCGCACTGTAGATGCAGAAGGTGAACGTCGTGAAAAAGTTAAATATACTACTGTTGATGATATCTTAGAAGGAAATGATGATCTTTTTGAAGATGATATTGATAGAACTAGTAAAAAGCTAGTAGGTGAGCGTTTTGATGAAACTATTAAAGCGACAAAAGAGGTAGAAGATTTTAGAAAAGACTTGTATGAAGGTAGAAGAGCAGAAACAGTAGAAAAAACAGCCTTAGACGAGCTTATCGAAGCGGAGAATATTGATATTTTCAAAAAAGAAGAGACTTTACCTGAAATAGAAAAATTAAACACAAATCTAAAAGAGTTCAGGGAAGAACATAATGTAGAAGATATTGAAGAAGATATTGATTTAGTGGAAAAAGCTGCGCGCATAGAAGACATAGAAGTTGAAGATTATGATGAAATAAAAGAACATAAAAAAGATATCCTAGAAGGATATAGTGATTATCATCTAGATGAAAATGAGATTATTGAACTTGAAGAACAAAATCATTTGGATGAAACAGCAACAGACGTTGATATTGATAGATTATTAGCGGACATTTCTCCTCGTAATAAGGTGAAAACGATGAATAATGATGTTGATAAGTTTGTTGATGAAAAAGTTGAGCCAATAGAAGTTGCTGTTCAGAGAGTCGAAAAACACTTAGAAGAAGATGAAGTAGTAGTAGAGGAACAAGAGGAAGAGGAAATTGGTATCGACTATACTGAAAAACTTTATACTGATGATGTTTTTGACTATTTCGATAAAGGTAATGGAAGAAAACTAGGTGAATATAAAACTATAGACCATGGTTATAGACCTGTAAGCAAAGAAAAAATAGAGAACAACCAACGTATCCTAGAGTCAATTTTTGAGAAGTATTCTAATAATAATATATCATCAAATAAATCTGTAACATCTACAATGATGACAACGAATATTATTACTCCAAAAATGAGAAGTGTAGGTAAGTTCAAACCTACTCCAGTTTATTCATCAGTTTATGGTTCTGGACCGCGTAAAGATGTAGAAGTTAAATCTGCAACTAAGTTGGCAGAAGAAGCGGGTTTATCAGATAAAAAAAGCGTTCCTGTGAAAAAAACTGCAGAACCAAAAAACAAAAAGAAGTCAGAAGCTAAGGTAGGAAAAAATGAGCAGGCAAGTGCTGATATTTATAAAGAAATAGCTTCTCAAGAAGAAACTGTATGGAATATTGGCTCTGCTAAAAGAGTGCCTAAAAGCAAAATAAAAACAAAAAAAGATAAAAAGTAATTTAATATTTTCCAATTAACCAAAAAATGCCAACCGTAAGAATTTAATTTTTACGGTTGGTTTTTTATGTTATGAAGTTAGTATTTTTCTAAGATTTCTGCTCTAACTGCCGAGATTAAATATAGCGAACCTGTAATTAAAAGTACTTCATCACTTTTTAAATTAGGAATAAGCTTAGAAAGAGCTAGTTCATAATTTTCATATTTAGTAACAAATGTATCATTAAAACTACGAACAAGATTATCCAAGTTCGATTCTTTGATTTCAATAGGAACTTTAGTTGCAGAAAACTCAGCGGGAATAGTTTTTAACTTAGTCACCATATCTTCATAGTCCTTATCCTCAAGGATACCTAACAAGATTTTTAGTTTTGGGAAGTTGTTAGCACTAAGGTAATTGACCAAACTGCTAATACCATCATTGTTGTGGGCTCCGTCTAGTAGGATATTCGGACGAATCCATTCTAGGCGACCTGCCCAAGTAGACAAAGCTAAAGCAGAACTAATTGTTTTATCATCTATATCGATAATACCACGAGAGCGCAGATTAAAGATTGCTGCTAGTGCTAGAGATGCATTGTAAATTTGATGTTGACCAACCATTTTTGTGGTATAGTCGATATTTCTAAAGCTAAATTTATTGCCACGAGCACCAATATCTTTTATTTCTATATTATTTTCGTCTAGAATAGAGAAATTTGCATTTTTTTCTTTACAAATATTAGAAATAACATTTACAACACTATTATCAGCTGGATAGATAAGGACGTTATCATTTTCTTGGATAATACCGGCCTTTTCGTAGGCGATTTTTTCCAAAGAATCACCTAGTATTGCAGTATGGTCTAATCCAATTTTTGTAATAATCGACAATAGCTTTTCTTTAAAAATATTTGTTCCATCATAACGCCCGCCAAGACCAACTTCCATAATAACAAAATCTGTTTTTTGATCTTTGAAATATAGTAGAGCAACTGCTGTAATAATTTCAAAGAAAGAAAGCTTATCGCTAGGGTCATGATTATTTGCATCATAAACTTTAACAACTTCTTTATAGAGACGATATGCTTCTTTGTATGGAATAAAGTCATCGTTAATACGAATACGATCGTTAAAACTTAGCATGCCAGGACTAGAATAAAGACCAACGCGGTATTTTGTTTTTAGTACGTCTTTTATATAAGAACATGTAGAACCTTTCCCATTAGTTCCCGCGACATGAATAACTTTCAAGTCATGCTCAGGATTATTGAATAGAGCCAAAACATGCTCCATACGATGTAGACCAAGCTTCATTCCAGTGCGCTCTATTTTATAAGAAGCGGTAATAAGAAGCTCTTCACAAACATATTCCAGTGCGAAGTTGGTCAACTCATCTTGAGGAAGGGATTCTAGTTTATCGATAATATTTTCTAGGTTTTGTTCTTCTAATAATTCTAAAATATTGTAGTTATCTACTAAATTATTTTTTGTTAAAAAGTTTTCAATTTTAGTTTTACATTTTAAATTCATAATAAATTAACTCCTAAGAAGACTATATCTTCTGATTTTATACATTTAATTCTATAATGCTAAGCAGAAAAAGTAAATAGTAGAAAAAATAATTTTTAACTAGATTTTAGTTATAGTATAAAGTTTGTGTTAAGTTTAGAATATATAATATAACTATAACAAGTTAATAATATTTTTTTCATAATATATGGCTCGTCGTTTGGCGAGCCGTTCTCCTTTTATTCCATAATGTTAATGTAAAAAAGTAAATAGCAGAAAAAAATAATTTTTAACTAAACTTTAGTTATAGTATAAAGTTTATGTAAAGTTCAGAATATATAATATAACTATAACAAGTTAATAATATTTTTTTCATAATATATGGCTCGTCAATTGACGAGCCGTTCTCCTTTTATTCCATATTTTTTGCGACTATAGCACCTATTCCGATAAAAGCTACTATTAAAACAGCTGCCGTTAAAAATTCTAAACTCCAGATATTATTTAATTTCGAACCAAAATTTAACCAAATTAATCGACCGGGAATAAGACCGATAAGGTTGGCTATAAAATAATGTTTAAATGATATTCTAGTAAGTCCATAAGAATAACTAACAACACTGTTTGGTAATATCGGAATAAGTCTACAAATAATCAAAAAGGTAGCGAGTTTATTGTCGTTTAGACCGAAAATTCTATTAAACTGTTTTAAGGTAAGACGTTTTTCTAAAAAATTTTCAATTTTATTTCTCGCAAAATATCTAGAAATAAGAAACATTATATTAGTGTAGATAATTGCGGCTATTATAGTTAGGACAGCACCTAGCTTAAATCCAAATAAAAGACCACCGATAACAGAAAAAATTCCTGGTGGGAATAGAAAGACAGGGAGAATAGATGCTAATAATAAAAATATTATAGGTGCACAATTACCAAATTGTTCAATAAAGTTTTGCATATTTTCTCCTTTAATTATAAATGTATCTTCATGTTTTCCTACTTAAATAGTATAACATAAAGTTTGGGAAAAGGTGAATATAATAGTTTTCTAGAGAGTGACTGCAGGACAAGTATGGAAAGATGAAAAAACAAGTTTTAGTCTAGGCTAGAACTTGTTTTTTCAATAAATTTACTTGCGTATGTTATAATATATTTTATATAGTAAAGAATATTATAGGGGATAACAATGACTAAATTGAAAAAACTTTTAGATGAAAAAAAATATTTGATAATGGGGATTTTGAATTTCACTCCGGATTCTTTTTCGGATGGGGGAGATTTTTTTGATGTAGAAGCAGCGATAGCTGGGGTAAAAGAAATGATTAATCAAGGTGCTGATATTATTGACATAGGAGCAGAATCAACACGACCTGGCTCAACTGCTATTTCAGAAGATGAGGAGCTTCGCCGTTTGGAAAGAGTTTTTCCAATTTTACGTATCGAGTTTCCTGAAGCATGCTTTAGTATAGACACTTATAAACCAGCTGTTGCTGAATATATGATTAAAGCTGGTGTTGACGTGCTTAATGATGTAAATGGAGCAAAAGGAAGCAATATGGCAGAGGTTGCTGCAAAGTATGATATACCGATTGTTATTATGCATAATGGTGGCGTAGAAGAAGGTAGTGAAGTCGAACAAGTCGTTCGTGAACTTGGGGAAAGTTTAGATATTTGTCTTGCTGCTGGTGTTAAAAAAGAAAATATAATAATCGATCCAGGAATGGGATTTGGTAAGACTGCTGAAGCTAATTTAGAGATTACTAGAAAATTAGACTCGTTAAACTCTCTAGGTTACGAGATTTTATATGCGGTAAGTAGAAAGAGAACGACGGATTACGTTTTAGGAGGTAATACTAACCCTAAAGAACGGGATATAGTTACTGCGACACTATCTTTAGAGGCAATACGTCGTGGAGCGAGAATGGTACGTGTTCATAATGTAAAAGTTATGAAAGAAGCATTGATAACTTATGAAATAATAAATGGATAAAATATAGAGAAATACTAAGAAAGGAGGTTAAGATGAAAAATACTTTTATTTATAATAATCATTTAGAAGCGAAAAAAGTACTTAGTACCCTTGAAAAAGAGTTAGAGTTATGCGATGAATTTATTTTTAGCGTGGCATTTATTTCGGAAAGTGGTTTGACAAGTCTGCTTCAAACTTTAAAAAACTTAGAAGAAAGAAATATTCGTGGGAAAATATTGACAACAGATTATTTGTATTTTAACACACCAAAAGTTTTAGATAAACTAGCTACTTTTAAAAATATAGAGCTAAGAATGTATGCTAGTTCGAAAGATAATCATGGTTTTCATACAAAAGGTTATTTGTTTAAGAAAAAAGACTCTTGGAATATTTTGTTAGGTAGTTCGAACTTAACGAGTGCTGCATTAACGATTAACAAAGAATGGAATACATTTGTTGAAGAAGATAATCAGCTATGTTCAAGTATATTAGAAGAATTTCATACATTATGGAATATGTCGGAAGACTATGCTAGCGTAAAAGATAAATATAAAGTTGAGTTTTTGAACAATAAGCAACAAACTCTTAAAACAATAGATAATATTACCGATGAAATTAGTCCAAATGAGATGCAACAAAGTTTTATAGAAAACTTTAAAAAGCTACGAGAACAAGATAATAGAGGATTACTTGTGTCTGCTACTGGTACTGGTAAGACATTTGCAGCAGCTTTTGCGATGAAAAATATAAATGCCAAAAGAATTTTATTTATTGTTCATCGTGAACAGATTGCAAGGCAAGCTTTGGAAACTTTTAAAATTATTTTTGGGAACAGTCGTACATATGGACTTCTTACAGGTAAAAATAAGAATATAGAAGCGGATTTTATTTTTGCGACAGTCCAAACAATATCCAAGTCTGAAGTGTTTAAAAATTTTTCTAAAGATTGCTTCGACGAGATTATTATTGACGAGGTACATCGAGCGGGGGCGAAAAGTTATTTAACAATAATAGATTATTTTGAGCCAACTTTTTATTTGGGAATGACAGCAAGTCCGGATAGAACAGATAGCTTTAATATTTACGAGTTATTTAATAACAATATTGTTTATGAGGTACGCTTAAAAGAAGCGATGGAAAATAACCTTCTTTGCCCGTTTCACTATTTTGGAATTAGCGATTTGATAGTAGATGGCGAAACGCTAGATGAACTTAGTGATTTTACAAGATTAACCTCTGATAAGCGAGTGGATCATATTATTGATAAAATAAATTACTATGGCTATTCGGGGGACAGAGTAAAAGGATTAGTATTTTGTTCTTCTAAACGAGAAGCACAAATACTTAGCGATGCATTTAATAGTAGAGGATTTAGAACTACTAGTTTAACAGGTGAAGATGGTCAGGAAAAACGCGAAAAAGAAATTGAGAAGCTAATAGCTGACTCGGGAGATATATTAGATTATATTTTTACCGTAGATATTTTTAATGAAGGTATAGATATTCCAGAAGTTAATCAAGTGGTTATGCTCCGCCCAACACAAAGTGCGATAATTTTTATCCAACAGTTAGGTCGTGGTTTAAGGAAAAATAAAGACAAAGATTTTGTTGTAATAATAGACTTTATCGCAAACTACAAAAATAACTTTTTAATACCGATTGCCCTATCAGGAGATAGAACTTATGATAAAGATACAGCTCGTAAGTTCCTATCACAAGGGAATAGGTATTTACCAGGAATGTCGACTATCCATTTTGACAATATATCAAAACAAAGAATATATAGCGCAATTGATAATGTGAAATTGAATACATGGTTATTTATTTCTGATGAGTACAACAAGTTAAAAAATAAACTCGGTAGGATTCCAACCTATTATGACTTTGAAAATTATGACACGCTAGATATTAAAAAGATTTTTGAGGTCGCAGGTAGTTATTATGCGTTTTTATCTAAAAAAGACCGAGATTATAGCTACAATGGGAAACTATCAAAAACAGCAGAAAATATGCTGAATTTCGTATCAACTAATTTAATCTTAAGCAAGAAAATAGAAGAGCTGATACTTTTAAGGTTAATCTTAAAAAATTCTCAAAGTCTTGAAGAGGATTTTAGAGGTGTGATGCTTACAGATTATACTAAATTAATCGCTGATTATGAACTTGAGGTAAGTAGGAAGATTCTTACAAATAATTTTGTAACGAGCAGTGTTACGAAAAAGAAATTTAATGACTGTATATTTTTAGATGAGTATAACAAGGTGGTAAAACCATCAAAAGAATTAGAAAAAGAATTGCAGTCAGATATTTTTAGAACATTGTTGACAGAATTAGTAGAATATGGAATTTATAGATATAACAAATATTATAAAGCTAATCTATATAGGGATACTAATTTTGTCCTTTATGAAAAATATAGTTTTGAAGATATTTGTAAACTTTTCTCTTGGAGTATCAATTACGTACCTTTAGCTATTGGTGGCTATAAATATGATGAACAGACAAAAACTTTACCGGTATTTATCAATTATGATATAGATGAAAATTCATTCAACCATGATTATGTCCATGGATTTTTACCAGACAACGGTTTTACATCAATGTCGAAACCACGTCGTAATTTAGAATCAAGAGAATGTGAATATTTCTATAAAGATGAAACAAAGATTTATCTATTTATGAGAAAAAATAAAGATGATAAAGATGGAGCAAGAATATTCTATTTCCTTGGAGAGATGAAAACAGTAGGGAAACCAGAGTTGGTTCATAGAGAAAAAAGTGGCGATACAGTTATTCAATTTTTCTATAAAATTCAGACACCGCTTAGGGAAGATATGTATGAATATTTTACACAGGAGAAGATATAATGATAGATATAGAATTAATAGAAGGCTTAAGCATAGATGATGCTAAAAGAGTTTGCTTATGGACAAATGAAAAAGGTGTAGAGTTTTTGAGAAGGTGGGCAGGACCAGACGTCGAGTTTCCACTTAATGAGGATTCATTATTAAATTTTGAAAATATATACTCTATACAGAAAAATGGAGAATTTATAGGTATAATTAGAAAAATACGTCAAGTTGGCACAAATGTTCATATAGGGAATTTCATATTAAATCCTGAGTATACAAACCGTGGTTTTGGGAAAATAGCTTTAAGGAAATTTATTGATAGTATTTTTTCAGAACAACAAGTAGAGACTATAACTCTTAATGTTTTAGCTGATAATAAGAATGCTATGGAATTATACAAAAAATGTGATTTTGAAGTTCTTTCTACAATAACTCAACCCATTAAAAAATATTTGATGGTTAGAAGAAAATAAAAGCTTGAAAAACTAGTATAATATTTACAAAATATAGTGGATATTTGTTGATTTTTAATTTTATAATTGATATAATGGAAAACAGAGTAATTTTATTACTCCTTACTCTCTTGAAAAAAAGGGAGTCGCAAAGACCAAAAGGAGGTAACACACATGAGAAAATATGAAGTAATGTTTGCTGTTCAACCACGTATCGACGAAGAAGCTAAAAAAGCTGTGGTTGATAGATTCGTAAATATTCTTTCAGAAGGTGCAGAAGCAGTAGAAGTTAAAGATTTAGGTAAAAAACGCCTAGCTTATGAAATCGAAGACTTCACTGATGCTTTCTACTATGTAGTAGAATTAACTTCAGAAACAGATGCGTCTACAAAAGAATTCGATCGTTTAGCAAAAATTAGCGATGACATCATCCGTCACATGGTAGTTAGATTAGAAAAATAAGGGGTGACTTACTATGATTAATAACGTAGTATTAGTAGGAAGATTAACAAAAGATCCAGAATTAAGATATTCTAGTTCAAATATCCCAATGGTTTATTTTACAGTTGCTGTGAATAGAACATTCGCCGATCAAAATGGTCAAAGACAAGCGGACTTTATTGGCTGTGTAGCTTTTAGAAAGCAAGCAGAAAATATGGCACGTTTCTTAGGACGTGGTAGTTTGATTGGTGTAGAAGGAAGAATCCAAACTAGAAATTATCAAGGAAAAGATGGGAATACTGTCTATGTTACAGAAGTTGTAGCTGATAGAATCCAGTTCCTTGAATCTAAGTCTAGTTCAAATAGACAAAATAACGGATTTGATTCAATGAGTTTTAATCAACCTCAATCACAACCATCATTTAGTAATAATCAAAATTATTACAACAATTCTAATCATAACCAAGGGCAAGCTAATTCAGCTATGCAAGATTTTATTAATGATAGTTCATTTTCTGATTTTGGGGAAAATTTCCCAAGTAACTTAGATGATGACTTCATGCAGGATGTAGTAAATCCGTTTAAAGAAGACTAAAATTACATAGGAGGACATGCACAATGGCAGTAAATAACAATCGTCGTAACAACATGCGTCGTCGTAAAAAAGTATGTTATTTCACAAAAAATAACGTTGAATTTATCGATTACAAAGATGTAGAATTACTTAAAAAATTCATTTCTGAACGTGGGAAAATCTTACCACGTCGTGTAACTGGTACTTCAGCTAAGTATCAAAGAATGTTAACTACAGCAATTAAAAGAGCTAGACACATGGCACTTTTACCATACGTAGTAGACGAAAAATAAGATTAAATAGAGAAAAAGATGAGCTTAGGCTTGTCTTTTTTTTATGCTTTGATATAATAAAAGAAAATACGTGTATGTTGAGAGTGAGGTAGTAGAATGGAATTTAAAAAGTTGAGTGAAACAAAAGTGCTAAAAGATCCAGTCCATAGTTATATTCATATCAATTATGAGGTAGTTTGGAATTGTTTAGATAGCAAGGAATTCCAGCGCTTACGTCGTATACGACAATTAGGTGGAGACTTTCAGGTTTATCCAACAGCAGAACATTCTCGTTTTTCACACTCATTAGGGGTTTACGAAATTGTTCGTAGGATGGTTACGGAGATAAAGTCTTTAAGTGTGGAACTTAGTGAATATGATAAAATCTGCGTAATGTTGGCAGGGTTGTTGCATGATGTAGGTCATGGCCCATTCTCTCACGCATTTGAACATGTTACTAAACATAGTCATGAAGACTATACAGCTAAGATAATTTTAGGGGAAACTGAACTTAATCAGGTGCTAACTGAAGTATCTCCAAGATTACCAGAGGATATAGTATCAATAATAGAACATAATCATCCAAATGATATTCTTAATCAGATTATTTCTGGTCAATTAGATGCTGATAGAATGGATTATTTACTTAGAGATTCATACTTTTCAGCAACAAGCTATGGACAGTTTGACTTAGAAAGAATATTACGAACAATGCGTGTTAGAAAAATAGATGAAAATAAAAAAGCTCTTGTCGTGAAATATACGGGGATTCATAGTGTAGAAGACTATATTATGGCAAGATATCAGATGTATTGGCAAGTATATTATCATCCAGTAGCACGCAGCTATGAAGCAGTATTTATTCAACTTTTTAATAGATTAAAAGATATTTTTAAAGAAAATAAAGAATATTTTTCTGATATGAAAGTTTTAATCCCATTTCTTGAAAAAAATGTGGTTAGTGTAGAAGAGTATTTCAAATTAGATGAAAATTCTCTATTGTATTGTTGTAGTTTAATTCAGGATAAAGATGATGAAATTGCAGCGGATTTAGCTCGAAGACTACAAAATAGAAGACTTTTTGAGTATGTAGATTATAGTGAAGAGAACTTGGCACAAATAAAAAATATGCTAAAAGAGCAGAACCTAGATGAAAAATATTATTTGCGAGTAGAAAATGTAGAGGCGAGTGTTTACAGCCCATATAAAGGTAGAAAGATTCTAATAGAACAATTAGATGGTAAAATAGTTGCTTTAGAAAAAGCTAGTACTATAGTAGAATCGATAACAAAAGGCGAAACAAAAAGAGAAGGAACAATATTTTATCCAAGATAAAAAGAAAGCTAACTTAGGAAGGGGATTCTAGGTTAGCTTTTATTGTTTCAAAAATAATTGTCAGAAAATAATTACATATTAACTTACTATTGATTTTAATTGTCGAAAATGTTATAATTATACTTATAAAAAATTGAATGATGAGATAATAAAGGAGAGATAAGAATGTTTGAATTAGCAAATGTAGCAAGACCAGGAGTGAGTGAATATATTTCAGGGAGTGGAGCTTTGGCTGTGCTTGATAATAGGCTAGAAGGATTTAATACTCCTTTGATTGTTACAGGTGAAAAATCTTATGAAGCTTTTAAAAAATTTTATAAGGGGAATAGAGAATTTAGAGTAGCAAAATATGACGGTACATCATCTTATGAAGATATGAAACGCATTGCAGATGAATATGGAGAAGATATTGATGTGGTTATTGGTGTAGGAGGAGGTCGTGTTATTGACACGGCTAAAGGTGTGGCAAGCTTTTTGAATAAAGAGTATATGACTGTTCCAACGGTAATAGCAACATGCGCTCCTTATGCTCCAGTAGCGGCGGTTTATAATCCGGATAAAACTTTTAGAGAGGTTGGATATTTTAAACGTACTGCATATGCTTGTATTGCAGACTTAGATTTATTACTAGAATCACCAAAAGAATATTTTGTTGCGGGTATTGGAGATACTCTTGCGAAATGGTATGAAGCTGTAGTGCTAGTGGAAAGAAATAATAAGTATAATGATCCGTTAGTAAGAATGGGACTAGAAGCTGCGAAAATTACGCGTGATGCACTTTTACGTGATGCTAATGGTGCATTAGAAGCTATGAGTACAAAAACAGTAACAGAAAGCTTCAAACACGCGGTAGATACTGTATTTGCGATTTCTGGAGCGGTAGGATGTTTTGGAGTTCATTATGGACGTATGGCAGGAGCTCATGCTGTGCATAATGGTATGAGTTTAGTAAAAGAAACACATAAAGTTCTTCATGGAACAAAGGTTTCATATGGTATTCTAGTTCAATTATTAGCAGAAGGTAAGAAGGAAGAAGTAGAAAGATTAATTCCATTTTATAAAGAAAATGATTTAGCTTATAACCTAGCATGTGTGAATGTAGTAGAAGATGTAGAAGAAAAAATTGAAAAAATTGCAGAGTTTGCTGCTAGTGAAAAAGAATCATTCAAATTGGCGGTTGATGTTTGTACACCAGAGGTTGTAGCAACAGCAATGAGACAATTAGAAGAGATGACAAAATAAATATAAATATCCCTCAAATAATAAATTTGAGGGATATTTTTTAGATATTATCTTTTAATACGGGTAGTAACATTTGTTCTTTTATGTTATTAGCTGTTTCATCTTTTAGTAGATAATTAACTATTTCATAACCAAAAAGAATGGCAACGGCTGGACCTTGAGCAGTAATAACATTTTTATCGACTACAACAGCTTTTTTAGAATTGTAAGATTGACATTCTAGTTCTTTATCGAAACCTGGATAAGATGTAGCTTCTCTGTCTTTTAAAATCCCTGCCGCACTTAGTACTATAGGCGCTGCACAAATAGCTGCGACCAATTTGTCTTCATTATACATAGTTTTGAAAAACTCAATGATTTTGTTATTGTCGCGTAATAATGTACTTCCTGGCATTCCTCCAGGAATAACAATAGCATCATATTCTAGTATATCTTCAATATCATTAATCTTTTTATCGACAATAATTTTAATATTATGTGCACCTATAACATACTCAGCGTTATTAGCTGAAATAAGATCAACTTCTAAATTCGCACGGCGCATAATATCAAGAGGAGCAATTAGCTCTAACTCTTCACCACCATTGTCAACGAATAAGGCAACTTTTTTTGTCATAATAACCTCCTAAGTAATAATTTGATAATAAATATAAAGTATTGTAAAAATAATCGACCATCTGCGGAAGATGGTCGATTAAAGTTTAAACTCATAATTATTTAGAAATTTCCAGAACCCCGTAACCAGTGTCGCGACGTTTATAAACTATAGAAATTTCGTTAGTATTTGCATCTAAGAATGCAAAGAAGTCATGTCCTAAAAGCTCCATTTGGAATACAGCTTCATCTCTTGTCATAGTTTCAACTTTTAGTTGTTTAACTTTACCAAAATCAAGTGATGTTTCTTCTACATCTTCTAATGCGCTAGTAAGAAGATTTTCTTCTACAAATCCTTTTTCACGACCTTTTCTATTAATTCTAGTTTTGTGTTTTCTCATTTGACGCTCAAGTTTGTCCACAACTAAATCAATAGCAGCGTAAAGATCTTCGTTTGTTTCCTCTGCGCGAAGTGTCACACCTTTAAGAGGAACGGTAATTTCAATTTTTTTCTTATTATTTTTGTATACTTTAGCATTAGCATAAACGTTTGCTTGTAAACTGTCGGCAAAGTATTTTTCTAATTTAGAAACTTTGTTCTCAACATACTCCCTAATTGCTTGAGTAATTTCTAAATTTTCTCCTCGTACTTGATATCTTAACATTTTAAAGCACTCCTTTCATAAAGTAGCTAGTCTACTTTATAGGGTATCCCCTTGTTTTTATACTTATATTATAACACTTTTTGATAACGTTAGCAACATAATTTCTAGAAAAAGATTTCTCCGAAAAAATAGATTATTATTTGTTTTATAAATATATTTTTGTTAAAATTAAATTAAAATAGAGGATTAATAACATTTTAACGTTATGTAAAGTCTTAAATATAAGAATTAAAGGCAAAAATTACAGAAAAATACTAAAATCAATAAAGTTTTAGGTAGAGATGAACTTTTGTAATCTTTGTTATATTCGATAGTAAAAATTAAAAGGGATTATGAAATATTTTTAAAAGGTAACTGTGGGGAGTAGGTTATGTTTTTTGAAGAATATAGTGAGTTTATCGAAGCACTTTATTGTGTTCGTTATTCAAAAAGAGATGAAGAAGAAAAGTTAAATAGTTATAAAGAAATTTATAATGATTATATAAAATTTGGAGAAGTAAACAAAGATTTTGAAGAAATTTACAACGATATAATAACGGGAGTAGTCTATACTTTAAAAGCTTGTGATTTAGAGTTTTTAAGAGTGTATAATGGGCTACTCCTTTCTATTTCTAAACTTTTACGACTTAAAGTAAAAATTCATTATTTAGAAGAGTCGACTTATATTGACAAGGTATATGTTGTTCAAGGAGAAGAAAGAAATTATCATTGTCTTCAGTGTGATAATAAAAATCAAAAACTATTTTTTAGTTATGAAACGGAAGGGACAAAAATAACATATTGTAAAAGATGTCTAGAGTTCGGAAGATGTGATAATTATTTTTTAAGATTTTATATAAATATTCCTTTTAATAAAATTAATAAACTAAAAGAACCGCCAGTAATCTTAAGTGATGTTCAGAAAGAAGCAAGTGAGAAAATAGTAGAAAATAGCGAATTAAGGAAGAATACTTTAATCTGGGCGGTCTGCGGTGCAGGTAAAACAGAAATAGTCTATAAGGTTATCTACAATAATATAAAAAATAATAAAAAAGTCTGTATGGCTATTCCACGAAAAGATGTTGTCCAAGAACTAGCTAGGCGTTTTAATAGGGATTTCAGCGATATTCCTATAAGTGTTCTTCATGGGGATAAAAAAAATCTAGTTGATTCGCACTTTTATCTAATGACTACACATCAACTTATAAAATATTATAATTATTTTGATGTCGTGATAGTAGATGAGGTAGATGCTTTTCCATACTACGGTGATGAATGTTTAGAACAAGGAGCTATGACAAGTCTAAAAAATCAGGGAACATTAGTGTTTTTATCAGCAACACCATCAGATAAAGTAAAAAAACTGGTCGATGAGATTATAAAAATTCCTATAAGATTTCATGGGTATTTGCTTCCTATTCCAAAAATAAAAATAGAACAAAGTAAAGTATTTACCTATGACAAGAAGTCACAGTACATTACGCAGTTTATTACTCAAAGATTAGAACTAGCTAGGAGATTATTAATATTTGCTCCAACTATCGCTATGAGTAAAAGCTTAAAATTATATTTAGAAAAAAGTCTAGTGGATGATATAGTTATAGATTTTGTTTATAGTGAAGATGAAAAACGGCAAGAAAAGGTGGAGAAGTTCAAAAAGTGGGAGATAGACATATTAATTACAACTACTATACTTGAAAGAGGCGTCACATTTGATTATCTAGATGTTTTAGTATTCGAATCTAATCATAAAATCTTTACCAAAGAGGCGTTGATACAAATAGCAGGACGAGTAGGAAGGAAAGAATACGATTATAGCGGGGAAATCGTGTTTTTAGCAGATAAAATTAATAAAAATATGAAGCTTGCGATAAAAGAAATAAACTATATGAATAACTTAGCCAAGTATAGACGATTAAATAGGGAGTAGATAATGGAATGTAGTTTTTGTAAAAAAGAAATCAAAGAGAAATTAGGGTTTAAAAATGTTTTTTCGAAAAAGAAAAGTTTTATTTTGTGTGAAAGTTGTAAGATAAATCTAAATATAAATATAGAACAGTTAGGAGAATATACCTTGTATTATCTCGCTGATTATGAATTTTTGAAAGATAGCATTTATGCGATTAAATATGGAGGAGACGTAGAAGAATGCCTAAAGTATAAAAGTCTGTTTAGAAAATTTTTTGAAGAGTATAATTTTGATTTAATTACAATAGTTCCAGCTAATAATGAGAGAAAAGTAATTCGCAGCTTTGATCATATAGAACAACTTTGCACTTTGTGTAATGTAAAATTTGAGAAAATTCTAGAGTCTGATTATCGACCTAAACAAGCGAAGCTACATAAGCAAAGAGCGGGACATCCATTTTATACATCATCTTCTACTATGTCTGACACAAATATTTCCAAAGTGCTTATAATCGACGATGTTTTTACCAGTGGAAATACCCTATTATCTTGTGCAAAACCACTAAAAGAACTTTTTCCAAATTCAGAAATTAGTTTTTTAGTTCTTGCGAAAAGTATGCACTAGGGTTTTATTGAAGAAATAACAAAAAACATCATAAAATTTGATAGGTATATTTTATAACTATAAACTAGATTTTGTGATATAATTTATTAGCTGAATAAAATTAGTTAGGAGATGGTTAAAACAAAAATTTTATTTTCATTAATAATGATAGTTTTTATTTTGGTATTAGTATATTACTTATCTAAAAAATTTGAACTAAAAAAAGAGCAAATAATAATTTTTTGGATTTTGGTGCTGTTTTGGACGGCGATTAGTATAATAAGAGCTTATAGGAAGCTTTATGCGATAACACCAATAGAGCAAGGTGGATTGTCTTTAACTCCGGTTTTAGCGGCACAAATAGCCGCTGGCTATGGTCTTATGAGTTTAATCGTTAGGTTGCCGATGTTTTTGGCGAGTGATATTTTTAAACGTCGTAAAGTGTTTATACAGATTGCGTTATTCTTGTTAATTTTGACCTCGTTTTTAGTGGCGTTTAATGCAAATTATTTAACACTTTATTTATCTTCGTTGTCATTAGGGATTAGTGCGACAATGCTAGCATTATTTAATGTTATTTTCTCAGAAACATTTTCGAAAGATAAGGCGGCGGTGTCGGTGTCTATTTTATCTATAGCACCACTTTTAGCAGAATTTATGGCGGCTCCAATTCAATATATATTAACAATGGATACATATAAACAGTTTAATTATATGTGGCTTGTATCAGGAATTATAGCTCTAATAACATTTGTTCTAACTTTTATGATGAAGGATTATCGTCCTGTTGATAGTGATTTTTCATTTAATAAGGTTAAGGTAGTTTTAAAACATAAGAGTTTTATTTATATTTGTTTATTAGCTGTCTTATTATCATTTATCAAGTTTTCTACCAGTGGGGCAAATATGATCGCTTATGGGAAGACTGATTTAAATATGACACCACTTATGTTGGCGTATATAGATGCGGTTTTTGCTGTGCCACAATTAATTGCAGGTGTTCTTGTAGGAGTGTACCTTACTCATAAATGGGGAATTCAAAAAACATTGTTATTTTTACTTGGATGCTTATTAACTTTTTACATAATAGCCTTATATATCAACAATCCATATATAATTTATTTTAGCTATACTCTAAATGGTTTAGGATATGGTGGAGCGTACAATATTCTTATTGCACTAGCAATGCAATATTTTGACAGAGAGTATCGTAACGTTAGTATGGGTATTTACCAAGCGTTCTTTGCTTTAGGTATTTATTACGGGGATTATGTTTATGTGTGGATAGCTAAACATATTAAACATGGTTTGTTTGGTTTTAGCCAAAGTAAAGCAATATTTTTAATAGTAATTGGAATAACCTTGATAAGTATGATTATGGTAAAATTAAAAGTAAAAGATAGTTAAGTATTATAAAAGATGAGTATATCAAGATAGCGATATACTCATTTTTTCTTAAATAAAAAGTACTAGTTTGTTAAATTTTCAGAATTCTTTAGGAAATTACTTGACAAACAGAAATAGCAGTGCTAGACTAAAAATAACAAGATAAAAAGAGAGGAACACTGTTATGTTATCATCAAAATTATTTAATACACAATTAAATAATTATTACTACAGCTACTATTAGATAGTGTTTGTACTTAGGTCTTATAGGTACAAACAAGGTTTGTATCTATGGGAGCTGTAGAGTTTGGTGATGCTCGCATAGAGGAATATTCTAAGCGGGCTAACAGTTTATAAAAAATAATACGAGGTTAAGAACTTTTTAAACTTGTATAGAAACTATTGAAAACCGTTTAGAACATTCTAGACGGTTTTTTCTTTTAGGAAGATCTTAAAATTAAAAAATAAAAAGGAGAAAAAGAAAATGAAATTTAAAAAATTAAAAGTATTGTTAGGAATAAGTTTATTAGTACTTGGTGGTTGTAGCAATAAAGGTGAAGTTAAAACAGATAATATAAAAATAGGAGTTTTGCAATACGCTGAACATAATGCTTTAACTAGTGCAAGAGAAGGTTTTGTAGAAGCGTTGGCAGAAGAAGGATACACTTCGGACAAGGTAACTTTTAATGTTCAAAATGCTATGGGAGATCAGAGTAATCTTCAAACTATAGCTGAACAGCTTGCAAGAAAAAATGATTTAAATTTTGTTATAGCAACACCTGCAGCACAAGCTATGGTTAATGTTGATGATAGAACACCGACTATTTTCACAGCTGTAACGGATCCGGTAGCTGCTTCATTATTGGTTAAAACAGACGCTCCAGAAGGAAATGTAACAGGAACTGTTGACTTAACGCCAGTAGATAAACAAATAGAGAAATTACTAAAAATAGTTCCAAAAGCAAAAAAAGTAGGAATTTTCTACAATTCGAGTGAAGTAAACTCTGAAGCACAAGCTAAGATTGCAAAAGAAACTTTGAAAAAATCTGGTGTAGAAGTTGTAGAAAAAACAGTAACTACAACAAATGATGTTCAACAAGTTATTACATCGCTAGCGAGTGAAGTAGATGCAATTTACTTCCCAACAGACACTACGGTAGCGTCAACAATTTCAACAATTGGTGCAGTTTTAAAAGAGAAAAAAGTTCCAGCATTAGGAGGAGATAAAGCAGTTTTAGAAGGAATGTTGGTTACTTACGGTGTAGACTACAAAGAGATAGGTCGTCAAGCAGGCCGTCAAGCAGCGCAAATCTTAAAAGGTAAGAAAATATCAGAATTACCAGTTGAACAACCTAAAAAGTTAGCTGTTGATATAAATGATGATATGGTGCGTGCATTAGGTTTGAATAAAGAAGAATTATTAAAAGTATTAGGATAATATAGGAGGATAAGATGGATATATTATTATCAAGTGTTTCACAAGGTTTACTTTGGTCGATTATGGCCATAGGGGTATATATAACTTTTAGATTGTTAGATATTCCCGATTTGACAGCAGAGGGAAGTTTTCCATTAGGTGCAGCTATATGTGCAATAAGTTTGGTGAATGGTATGAATCCTTTTTTAGCAACCTTTTTAGGAATGCTAGGAGGACTTGTTATAGGGGTGGTTTCTGGTTTATTGCATACAAAAATGAAAATTCCGGCATTGTTAACAGGGATTATAACTTTAACAGGGTTATACTCAATAAACTTGAAAATTTTAGGGAAAGCTAATATAGCATTATTAAAAGAAAAAACATTGGTGACAATGTTACAAGGTTTTGGAATACCAAAAGTCTATGCGGTAATTCTATTAGGGTTAGTATTTTCATTGGTATTAATAGTCTTGTTAACTGTGTTCTTAAAAACAGAAGTAGGGCTAGCGATTTTATCAACAGGTGATAATGAAGATATGAGTGCAGCTAATGGTATACGAATAGATAATATGAAAATCTTAGGCTATATGATAAGTAATGGTTTTATTGCTTTATCAGGAGCGCTCCTTGCTCAAAATAATGGTTTTGCTGATTTGAATATGGGGGTAGGAACAATTGTTATAGGTCTTGCTTCTATTATAATCGCAGAAGTAGTTATCAAAAACCTTAGCCTAGGTAAGAGAATAGCCTCTATAATTATCGGTTCAATTATTTATAGACTTGTTATTTCATTAGTATTAGAGATACCAGGTATGGATACCCAACTTGTAAAATTATTCTCAGCAATTATTTTAGCAATAATTTTATTTATACCTGAATTAGAGAAAAAATTCCCAAAGGGTGTTAGGAGATAAAAATGAGTTTAGTATTAAAGAATATAGAAAAAACATTTGAAAAAGGAACGATAAATGAAAATTATGTTCTTAGAAATCTTTGTTTGGAGATAGAAGATGGGGAGTTTGTTTCTATAATAGGAAGTAACGGAGCTGGGAAGTCTACATTGATGAATGTTATTGCGGGCGTGTTATTCCCAGATAGTGGAATGGTATCTTTAGATGGAGTAGATGTAACAAAAGATGATGTAACAAAACGTTCAAAAGATATTTCGCGTGTATTTCAAGATCCAAAAATGGGAACAGCTACAAGGATGACTGTTGAGCAAAATATGGCGATAGCGCTAAAAAGAGGAAAATCAAGATCTTTTTCTCCAGGTGTAAAAAAAGATGATAGAGAACTTTACAAAACAGCATTAGAGGAATTAGGATTAGGTCTAGAAAATAGATTGAAGAGTAGTGTGGAATTTCTATCAGGAGGGCAACGCCAAGCGTTAACTTTGGTTATGTCGACACTTGTTAAACCTAAACTTCTTCTTTTAGATGAACATACTGCAGCTCTTGATCCTAAAACCAGCGCTATGGTAATGAACCTTACGGATAAAATCATTAAGAAAAATAATTTAACAACAGTTATGATAACTCATAATATGGAACATGCAATAGAATATGGTGATCGTCTAGTTATGCTTCATGAAGGCCATGTTGTTGTTGATATAAAAGGTGAAGAGAAAAAAGATTTAACCGTAGCAAAACTGCTAGAATTATTCAAAAAGAATAGTGGAAGTAATATTATTAACGATGATATGATGCTGTAGAGATTAAATAAGAGATAGATATTAGATATGTCTATCTCTATTTTTTATTGGAGAAAAAGAAAGAATTTATATTTATTTTGGTAGAAAAGTTACTCATAAATTTTAATTAATTTTCGTCGCTATTCTTTCAAAAAACAGCGAAATTTGGTATAATAAAAAGGATATCATACATGAAGTATAGATATAAAAAACAATAAAGGAGTGTTAAGTTGGATAATAACATTTCAGAAACATTAAAGAGAGAGTTAGAGAAACTTCTTGATAGTAAATTTTTCTATAGAGAACCAAGTAATAATAAAGTTATAGCCTATAGTATTAGCTTTTTATTATTAATACTTTTGGGAAGTTTGTTAAAAGTTGAATTATTAACAGCCTTTTTAGCGATATTTCCTCTTACTTATGTTTTAGGGGCCAAAGGTTTAAAATTTTATATACCACTTGCTGCTGTTGGGACAGCGATGTTAGTATTTTTATCATCACCTCATATGCTGTTTTGGTTTGTAATGCACATGCTTCTTGCGTATTTAATATACCAATCTATAGTTAAGAGATATTCAAAAATATATTTACTTATTATAATTACAACATTCTTATTTATAGGATTAGCATTTTATGTGTTGTTACTTATAAAGTATGGGGTTATTAATATTAATCAAGAAGAAATTTTAAAGTTTATAAATGATTATATTAATGCTATGTTGACAGCTAATCAATCTTTGGATAAGAGTTTAGTTTTATCAAGTTTTGAAAATATACAAAGAACGTTCCCTGTAACATTATTCATTTCACTATTTATTTATAGTTTGGCATTACTACAATATACATTATCAATGCTATCAAGGGAATACATTATAATACCAACATTTCCAAAACTTAGCAGAATTATGATAAGTACTAAAACGGGATATATATACATAACTATTACATTGGTATACTTAATAGTTGAATCTATGATGGGGGCTAATTCTTATAATTTTTGGTATATACTTTTACAAAATTTAACGAATATTTTATCATTGATTTTTGTTTTAAATGGTCTATTTACAGCGTTCTTTTTCATAGAACAAAAAGGGGATTCACCAGTGACTAAGGCGTTAGCTGTGTTTGGTATCATTATTTTCAGCTCTATTTTTGAGTTGGTAGGTTTCGTTGATAGTTTGTTTAGATTACGAGAAACATATATTATAAAGAAAGGAGAATAGTATGAATGCAAAGAGAAAATATGAAATAGTTATATTTGCTTTATACACTATTGGTGCAATTATAATAGGATTAATGAATCTTATAAGTTTAGCGGTCTATCTAGTAGTAGGTCTTAGCGTGTTTATGCTATTTTTCTACTATAAGAAAAAAGTTTCAGAACAGACTGAAAAATATATTAGTAAATTGACTAATCGTATAAAAGATTCAACAGAAAAAGGTATTAATAAGTTCCCTATAGGAATTATTGTTATCGATAAGGATAGAAATATAGAGTGGGCAAATAACTTTATTTACAAAAATATAAAAGTAGAAGAGATAAAAGGGTTAAACATTTTAGAATTGATGCCAGAGATAAAAGATCTTTTTGAATTGGAAACACCAGTAGATAATCAGTTTGAGATTTTTGGGAAGCATTATAAGGTGAATTATCAAAAAGATAGTGGTTATATTTATTTCTTTGATATTACTGAAAGTAAAGTCGTTATGCAGAGATTTCGTGATACTCGACCTATTATTTTCAATTTAAGTTTGGATAATTATGAAGATGTTTATGATTCTCTTGATGATGAGGTTGCAAGTAAGTTTGATTCACAAGTTGTTACAGTATTAACTGAATGGGCAAAGAAAAATAGTATTTATCTTAAACGTATTGATGAAGACAGATTTATAGGGTTATTAAATGTAAAAGACCTTAAAAAAATAGAAAAAAATAAGTTCCAAATTTTGGATTCTATTAGAAATTTAAAAGAGGAGTTTGATGCTCCTATTACTCTTAGTATAGGGGTAGGAATGGGAACTGACTTTTTACCGGAATTAGGGGAACTTGCGAAAAGTTCGTTAGATCTTGCTCTTGGACGAGGTGGAGATCAGGTTGCCATGAAAGATATAGATGGTACAATTAAATTCTATGGAGGTAAGACAAATCCTCAGGAAAAAAGAACTCGTATTAAGGCTCGTGTTGTGTCAAATGCTTTAGCTGATATTATTAGTGATAGTGACAAGATTATTGTTATGGGGCATAAACGTCCAGACTTTGATGCTATAGGTGGATGTATAGGTATATATACTTTTGCTAAGTTAGTAGGGAAAGAATGCTATATTATTTTAAATGAAAGTGATCAGGATGAAACAATCCAAAAAATAATGTTTGAGATTAATGATACTGATGAAACATTGTCAAATGTTTTTGTTGATAGTGATGAAGCTTGGGAACTTATGACGCCACAAACAACGTTGATAGTAGTTGATACATCTGATGCTTCACGTGTCATTGATGCAGCTATTTTATCAAAAGCAAATAAAAAGGTTGTTATTGACCATCATAGGCGTGGTGAAGATATAATTACGAATCCGCTACTGACTTATATAGAGCCATATGCTTCGTCATCTTCGGAGTTGATAGCTGAGCTTATAGAATATCAAACTAAGATTGAAAAAATTACACCATTAGCTGCGACAATTATGTTGGGTGGTATTGTGGTAGATACTCAAAACTTCTCAATAAGAACAGGATCAAGAACTTTTGACGCTGCGGCTTACTTACGTAGTAATGGGGCAGATCCAACAAAGGTGAAGACTATTCTAAAAGAACCTATCGAAAACTTTATGAGTAGAGTTGAAATTATTAATAATGCAATCCAAAAAACACCAGAGATAATTATCGTTAAAGCGCCAGATGATAAGAGATATACAAATGTCATGCTTGCTCAAAGCGCAGATTTACTGCTTACATTAAAGGGTATTGAATGTAGTTTTGCTTTAGGATATCTGGATGAAGATAAAGTGGGTATTTCGGCTAGATCTTTAGGGAATATGAATGTTCAATTAGTCATGGAAGAACTTGGTGGCGGTGGGCACCTTGCTAATGCAGCTACACAGATTGAAGGTGTAGATTTAGATGAGGCATTAGTTCGCTTAAATGATGCGATAGACAGGGTGTTATTGCAAGAAGATTAGTACTTGAATCAATCTGCTAGAAACATAAGAAAATAAAGGAAAAAGGAGATAAGGTAATGAAAGTTATTTTTATAGAGGATGTTAAAGGAAAAGGGAAAAAAGGTGATGTTAAAGAAATAGCAGATGGTTATGCTAAATTTTTAATAACTAACAAAAAAGCTATACAAGCAACTACTGCTAATATGGCAACATTAAAAGGACAACAAAAACGTGTAGAAAAAGATAAACAAGAAGAGTTAGTTCAAGCAAATCTGTTAGCAAAGCAATTAGAAGGATTAGAAGTTAAGATTAAAGTAAAAGCTGGAGAAGGTGGAAGATTATTCGGATCAGTTTCTTCAAAACAAATTGTTGAGGAATTGAAAAAACAACATGATTTAAAAGTTGATAAAAAGAAAATTGACTTACCAAATGGAATTCAAGCTTTAGGATATACAAATGTAAAAATTAAAATACATAATCAAGTAGAAGGAACTATTAAAGTTCATGTAGTGGAACAATAAGAAATAGTTTATAGGTGATAATATGAAATATCATATAGATTCTGTCTTGTTGGCAGAGCAATCTTTACTGGGAGCTCTTATGCAAGAGCCTGAAAAGTTGATAGAAGTTAAAGCAACAGTTGATCCAGAAGATTTTTATGATGAAAAAAATAAAGATATTTATAGTGCTATTTTACGCCTTGATGAAGCGGGAATACTACCAGACACCACTACTATATTTGAAGAAATAAATAACAGTGGGGCATTCAAAAACGTGGATGCCTCGTTGTATATAGTAGATGTTTATGACGTTACTCCGAGTGCTCGTAATATTATGCATTATGCAAATCTTGTAAAAAGATATTCTATTTATCGTGAAATACGTGGAGCTTTATTAAGCAGCACAGAGGAAATGAATCAAGGTAATGCTGATATTGATGCACTAACATCTACGTTATTTGATCAAGTAGAACGTGCGATGGAAAGAGCAAAAACATCTCATTTTAAAAATATGCGTGATGTTACTGATGAAGTATTTAAAGAAATACTTGCACGTATGTCGGGAGAAGGTAAAAATATAGCAATTCCTACAGGATTTAGTTCGTTAGACCAGGTTATCGGTTTAGGTAAAGGAGATTTGGTAATCTTAGCTGCTCGTCCTTCTATGGGGAAAACAGCTTTTGCTCTTAATATAGCGTTAAACGTAGCTGGGAAAAATCATCGTTCAGAAGAAGAAAAACGTACGGTTGCTTTATTCTCACTAGAGATGGGAGCTGATCAACTGGTTTCTAGGATGATTTGTAGTGAAGGGATGTTAGATTCTGAGAAGATAAAAAAAGGTTCATTGGATAACGATGACCTTATGAAACTAGAAACAGCAGTGCATTTCTTGAATCAAAAAAATATCTTTATAGAAGATAGTGCTTTTATTAAAGTAAATGAAGTTAAAGCAAAGTGTAAGTTACTAAAAAGTGAGCATGGTCTAGATTTAGTAATTATTGATTATCTTCAACTTCTTCAAGGAAGTAAACGAACGGATAATCGTCAACAAGAAGTATCAGAGATTTCGCGAAGCTTAAAACAGATGGCTCGTGAGTTAGAGTGTCCTGTTATTGCTTTATCACAGCTATCACGTAGTGTAGAATCACGTCATGATAAAAGACCGATGATGAGTGACCTAAGGGAATCAGGAAGTATAGAGCAAGATGCTGATATAGTTTCATTCCTTTATCGTGGAGATTACTATCGCAGTGAAGATGCTGATGAAAATGAAGTTCAAGAACCTAGTGATGTATCCACTGTTGAGGTAATAGTTGCGAAAAACAGAAATGGTCAAACTGGGACTGCAGAGTTAGCGTTTATGAAGAGATATAACAAGTTTGTATCTAAAACATACGCAGAATAATTTAGGTATTTTAAAATATAAAAGATTAAAAGGGGATAGAGGTTAATATATGAAATTTAAAAATAAACGAGTGATTTCATTAGTTATAGTAATGGTGCTAGTCGTGTTCTCTCTAATTAATGGAACATTAACTAAAAGCACTATACAGAAACAAAATACAGAAGATAGTTATGTGCAGATGTTCTTGAGAAGCCAAAGTGTACATAAGTTAACATTAGTTGATGGAAATAGTGATGAAACTATTCAAAAGATTTCTATAGAAGGTGAGATTGGAGCGGAAATGACAAATACATATTCGCGCGCTTCAATAATAAACCAAATAAAAGAAGCTAAATCTAATTCTAATGTAAAAGCTATCTTATTATCAGTTAATACTCCAGGTGGAGGAGTTTATGAAACAGCAGAACTTTACAATGAATTAAAAAATAGTGGAAAAGATGTTTATGTATCTATGAAAAAACAAGCGACATCAGGTGGTTATTATGTATCTATGGCAGCTAAAAAGATTTTTGCCAATACTGAAACAACTACTGGTTCACTAGGGGTAATAATGAGTTTTGTTTCAGCTCAAAAATACTTAAATGATCACGGTATAAAACAAGAGACTATTCGTTCTGGAGAACAAAAAGCAATAGGTGGTTTATTAGAGGACCTTCCAGAATCAACTAGAAAGATTTATCAAGAGCAAAATAAAGAAGCGTATGATAGATTTGTAAAAGCAATTGCACAAGGTCGTAATATGAGTGAAGATGAGGTGAGAAAACTTGCTGATGGTCGTACCTATACAGGAACTCAGGCTGTTGAGAATAAGTTAATTGATAAAATTGGGACTGAAGAAGATCTTATTAATTTTATCAAAGAAGATAAAAAACTATTTAATCCAAAAGTAATAGAATTACGACCGGATAAAGCGGCAGAAAGCTTATTAAGTCGTTTTGTAAAAGCTACGATGAAGAGTATTATTTCAGAATTGAATAGTGAAGCTACATCTAATCAAGTAGAGAGAAGTTATTTAGGATAAGGGGGTTATTAATATGACAAATAATAATTTCAATTCAAATGACTTTTCTAATGGATGCGAAGGTTTAGAAAATGGTTCGGAACAGACTTTTGATAAGATGGCTGAATCTGTAGATAAAGCTAATGTTGAGGGGATATCTAGTAGCATAGAAGAAAATAGATTTGATGAACAAACTAAAGAAACTACCAGTAAAGATAACACCAACTTTTCATTACCAACTACATTAAAAGATTATTTAATTTTTTCTAGAAATTTTTATTCAGGTTTTTGGGTTAGATTTATTGCGTATATAATTGATCTAATAGTAGTAGCTGCTTTAGCGGGATTGTTAAATACTTATTCTTTTGGATTATTGAACAGAGAATTATATTTCCCAATATTAGGAGAAGAGGGACTTAGTTATGTAGTTGTAATGTTTTCTTATTTTATTTTAATGACATATTATTTCTCGCAAACTTTAGGGAAAATGATAATGAAGGTTAAGGTAGAAACAAATAAGGGAACGAAATTAAAAATATCAGATGTTTTATACCGTGAAGTGATAGGAAGATTGTTAACGATAGCTTTATTTAATATACCGTATATAGTTGTTGCATTTACAGATAAGAAAAAAGGACTTCATGATTATATAGCTGATACAGTAGTAGTAAAAGAAGACTTTTCTAGTATTCGTCGCCAGATGAATGAAAGGTTAGAAAATATGAAACAAGAAGGTTAAAATGAAGAACGCCATAGAATTATATTCTATGGCGTTTTAAGTTTTTGTGTAATACTATTTTTCGTATTCTAAATATCCAATTCCGACTGCGCGGGGTCCTGCATGAGTTCCTATAACAGGAGAGATAATTATAGCCTCTGTTTCTATATTGCCAAATGTTTTTGCGACAACATCTTGAGCTTTTTTAAGAAGATCATCCGTTGTATATAAAATAATAAGAGACTTAGGATCTTTTTCTTTTATTTCTTCGCAAATTTTTGTTAAAACCTTACTCATACCTCTATGTTTTCCGCTAACATCAAGAATACCATCTTTTATAGTTATTATAGGCAAGATGTTAAGGAAATTAGATAGTAAAAATTGAGTTTTAGTTAAACGACCGCCAGCATATAAGAAATCCATATTTTCGATAGTTACTAAGATATTTTGTTGCTTAAGTAACTTACGGCATTCATCTTCAATATTTTCATATGCTAAATTTCCGTTAGAAAAGTCTTTTATAATTTTCTCGACAGCGCAACCCACTATTCTAGCCACTTGTAATGTGTCGATAATCTTTATATCAATACCTTCTATTAACTCGCTAGCTTGAGTAAATGAAGAATAAGTTCCAGAAAGTTTACTAGTAACTGTGAATACTACTATACGTTCGAAACCTTGTGCTTTTAGATTTTCATAGACTTCAAGAATTTTCCCAACAGAAGGTTGGCTAGTGCTTGGTTTCATTCCACTGTTTATTTTTTTGTAAAATTCTTCTGGGGTAATTGTTACGTTATCTTCATATAATTCATCGTCTAAACGCACTTCTAGTGGTACGATTGGCAATGGATAGTTTTTACAAAATTCTTCGTTAACTTGTAGTGTAGAATCACATACAAAAGCTGTTTTCATTTTTTTATGTACCTCATATTTTTAAATATTTATTAAGTAGAAATTTTCTACTTAATTATAATACAATAAAAAATAAAATTTTTCAAACAAAAAGAGAAATAAAAAGTTAACTATTTATCGAATGTTTAAAATAAAAGTATCGAATAACCTATTATTTCAATCTTTTCCAATAAAACCTATCAAAAAGATATATTCGCTATCCCTAATTATATTTTTATTTTGAGTAATAATTTATAATTTGGTATAGTAATAAAAAGGGACTGATTTAGAATCAGTCCCGATAATTATTATTTTGCTAAGTTTATAATAGTCTTGTTAGCTCTATTGTACGAAATGTAAGTAAGTACAAGGAATATAATTCCTAAAGCAGCTAAGATTAATATAGCATTAGTATAAATTTCACCAGTCAATCCGCCAAGAACTGCATGACGAACTGCAACATCTCCGTAATAAACAGGAGTGAATGGGATTAAACCACTGTATAATGTAGGTAGCATTTCTTTAGGGAATAGTGGTGTAGTAAGAACAAATTGTAATGCTACAAATCCAATACTTAATCCATTACCTATTTTTCCGAATGTATATGATAAGAAGTGCGTTATTATCATAAATACTATAGCTGAAATTATTAATCCAAAGAAGTACATTCCGAAATATTCTATTCTGAAATCAAAGAATAATTTCATAGCAATAACTTCGATTATTACAGCGAAAATAGCGAATGTAGACATTGCTACAAGACGTGAGCTAAATAGTCCAGCTACACTTTCTCCAGCTTCACGATTACGGGCTGGGAATAGAATGTTAAATGCAGCTGCTGCTATAAGCAATCCGAATACTAAGAAGAATGGTGCCATAGCATTACCATAGCTAGTTTCTTCTGCAATATCATGGGTATTAGTTTTGATTGGGTTAGCTAACATATCTGAGTTTTTGTCTCCAGTTTTCGCAGATGCTACTTTGTCAGCTCCACTAGAAAGTTTATCAGCTAATAGACCCGAACCATCTTTTGCTTTATTTAATCCCTCAAGTAATTCTGGTGCTTTAGCTTGCATTTGAGCAAGTGCTGTAGAAAGGCTAACCGCTCCAGTTTTCGCAGTAGACATACCTGCAAGTAATTCTGGTGCTTTAGATTTCATAACGGTCAAGTTTTGATATAGCTTTTTACCGCCATCATCAAGTTTTTGGATACCAATGCTAAGTTCAGGGATTTTTGCTTGTAGTTTGTTAAGTCCAGCATTGATTTTAGCATTTCCATTAACTAAAGCATCTATTCCTGTTGTTAGTTCAGGAAGTTTTCCGTGTAATAGGTTAATTCCTCCAGTTAATTTATCAAATCCATTTTGTAGTTCTGAACTCTTAGTAGCAAGGGCTCCAACACCTTGTGCTAATTCTCCTGTACTCATAGATGTAGTAAGTAAATTAACACCATCAGTAAAGTTAGTTAAACCGGCTTTCAATTTTGGTGTTTCAGTTGCTAGTTTGTTAACTCCATTTGCAAGTTCACCAGTTGTAAGTGATGTTATAGTTTGATCTACTCCGCCTTTGTATTGATTGAATCCAGCTACAAGAGTAGGTGTTTTGTCATTCATTATTGATAAACCAGCTTTTAATTCGCCACTACCAGCAGCTAATTTACCAACGGCATTTTTTATTGTAGAAAAACCAGATATAGTTCCATCAAGATCTGTTGCAAGATTGTTTACATCAAATTTATCAAGTTGGTTTTGGATGTATTGTAATTTTCCTACACGATACTTCATGCTTGAATATTTTGAAGAAACAGAATTGATTGCTGTAGTAAGATCAGTTTTTATCTGGTTATTACTTTGCGTAGTAGCACTTGGTTGAGGAGATGCAGCAGAAACATCGCTTTGAGCAGCAGCAAGGATGCTAGCTTTTTGAGTTTCTGTTAAATTAGTTGCATCTAATTGTTGTTTTAAGTTTGTGAAGTTGTTACTGCTTTGAGTGGCAGCAGGTGTAACTTGTGAATCTATTTTACTTATAAGTTCTTTAATACTCTCTATTTGCGTTCCTAATTCAGTAAAGGCGCTAGATAGCGGGTTAAAGTTTGTTCTATAAGTAAGTTTTAGACCTTTTAATTGGTCGATAGTCGAGTTAAGTTTGCTTTTTTTAGATGATAAATCACGATCGCTAGGTAAACTAGAGTTTAGTGTGTCTAAACCAGCATTAATTTTACTAGCACCTTCGTATAATTTCGGTGCTTTTTCAGAAAGGCTAGTTACACCGTTTTCTAACACTGTACCGCCAGCGATTAATCTATTTAAATCATCTTGTTTATCTAGAAGTTTAGAATTAATTTTTAAAATACCATCTACTAATTTTTCCATACCATTGTTTAATGTAGCACCACCAGCATTAATTTTATTTAAATCATCTTTTTTAGCTAATAATTTTTCATTAAGAGTAAGTACGCCATTAGTATATTTTAAAAGTCCGGCTTGAAATTCTTTGCTTCCGTTGTAAAGAGTATCTACACCAGAAGCTAACATAACACTTTTAGTTTTAAATGCATCGAATCCAGCAGTTAAGGTATTAGAACCAGCAGTAAGCTCATTAATACCTGCACCTAGTGTAGTTTTTTTGTCATTTAATGAACTTAAACCATTTGATAGTGTTTCTGAACCACTTTGTAATTGAGAAATACCGTCTCCTAGTTTTGCCCCAGCATCATTTAATGTTGTAAGACCAGTCGCAAGACGTTTTGAACCGTTTGAAAGTTGATTGATACCACTGCCAAGTTTTTCTCCTCCAGCGCTAATGCGAGAAAGCCCGTTATTTAAAGTGTTAGATGCATCTGCAGCTTTTTGAAGAGAACCTCCAATTTCAGAAAACTTGCTGTATAAGGTAGTACTATAAGTTTTTACGACTTGATCCTTAACTGTCTTTGTTAAGTTGCTCGCTACGGTTTCCATGATTTTTTCACCGTTTTTACTTTTTGTAAAGTTGGTAGTAAAATCAATATTCATTTTTTCTGGATTTTCACTTGATAAAGTAGTAGCATTTTTAGAGAAGTTTTCTGGAATAGTTACTACCATATAGTAGTCACCTTCTCTTAGTTGTTTTTCTGCTGTTTCTTTATCAACGAATTGCCAATTTACTTTTTTGTTTTCTTTTAGTTTATTAACCATTGAGTTTCCAACTTCTAGAGTCTTTCCTTCAAAATCTACTTTCTTGTCTAGGTTAACAACTCCGACTTTCATATTACCAGTGTTGTCATACGGATTCCAAACAGATTTCAGGAAAGTTCCTGCATATAGGATAGGAACTAGAAGTACGATAGCCATAGTGATAATTAAACCTTTATTCTTCAAAAGAGTTTTAAATTCTTTGTTTATCATAAATCCTCCTAAGAAATTTTATTAATAAAATTTCTTTAATTAATATAATATCGTGATATAGCTGCATACCACGTACAATATTCTATACCTTTTTAAACTAAAAGTCAAAATATTTTTAAGCAATAATAAACTATTAAGTTTTAAATATAAGCTGCAGTATTCATAATATGGATAAATAATATATCTCTTATGATATTATATCATCAATTAAGCTTTATTCTAAAAGGGTTGCGAGAGATTGCGGTTATTTTTTGTAATCTTATAAAATAATATATATTAATTAAAATTTTTTCTGAAACCGTCCTAATTAAAGAAGGAATAAGTACACTATTAAAATATGGGAAATAGAGTTATAATAGAAAGTATAAGAAAAATTAATACTAAGATTAGTATAAGTAAATATTAAATTTTTTTTGTGTTGTCAATAAAAAAATTAAAGTAATCCAAAATATGCATACTTATAGCTAACTATAAGTTTTGAAAGAGTTTTTCTTTTCCTAAGAAAATAACCGTATTAATTTTTTTTAGTTTGAAATATATAATAAATATAGGTGGTGAAGTAAATGGAGATTTTTAATTATGATAATAGAAGTTTGCGACTGCTAAATATACTAGAATCGAATTTCTTAGTTCAGGATAAATATTTGATAGACGTATTAAAAGTTAGTTCAAAAACTATTAATAATGAAATAAAATCTTTAAATGAAATATTTGGATCTTGTGCATATATTGAAAGTAAAAATTCAAATTATAGTCTTTATATAATAAAACTTGAAGAATATCTCAAAAAGAAACGTAGTATTTATGAAGCTGGGGAGAATTTTGACTCTAGTAAGGTAAGGTTAGTTTATATTTTTAAAAAGTTAGTGTCAACAAGTGATGGGCAATTAATAGATGATCTCGCTTTTGAAATGATAGTAAGTCGAACTACACTGAATACTGATTTGAAAAAACTAAATGAAATAATAAATGATTATAATTTAGTAATAAAAGGAAAGCCGAACATAGGAATTAAAATAGTTGGCTTAGAAAAGGATATTCGAATTTTTATTTTAGAAAATATTTATAACTATATGTATAAAGAAGATATTTTTGATAAAGAAGACAATAAATTTTTTGATGAGATGTTTGTAAAATATAAGATTGATGAACAGGCTAAAGGAGAGTTTTTAAAGTATTTGACAGTAAGTATTGATAGATTTGCTAATGGATTCAGGCTGAACTTAGTAGAAAATCAATATGAAGAACTGCTTGATAGTTATGCCAAAGATTTTATTAAAGAAGTATGCGAATACACAACTTTAAAATATGGAATAACATTGAATCAAGATGAAATGAAATTTTTAGCAATTTGCTTCGCTACTATGAGAGTTCCTACTAAGATAAATAAGATAAGGGAAAATCTAAAATATACAGAAGAGTATAAAAAATTAGTTCAAGAAATATTAGAAATAGTTGTCTATGAATATGGACTTAAGTTTGATACATCAGATATTATAGAAGAATTCATTTATCATATCTATTTTTTAATGGAGAGGTTAAAGTACGGTGTTCGATATCATAATAATATGAAAGAAAAAATCAAAAAAGATTTTCCAGTATCATATAAGATAGCAAGAACGGCGAGTGAAGTTATAACAGAAAAATATCAGTATAGTGTTTCAGAAGATGAAATCAGTTATCTGGCCATATATTTTGAAACTTTTCTTAAAAAAATTAAGATTCAACCAGACAATTTGAAAATTTTATTAGTAACAAATGCTGGACCAGCGTACAAAAAACTTATGATTAAGGAATTAGAAAATATAAGTCAAAGTTCAGAAATAACAGTAGTCACCACTTATGAAAATGTTAAATATGATGATTTTGATATTATAATTTCTACAGTAAATAAGAATTTTGAAACAACAATCCCTATTATCTATCAAAATGAGATTTTGGATATAGTCTACTTAAAAAAAGAGATAAATTTTTTAAGATATGTTAATAAAATGAATAATCCTGCTATAAGAGGAATGGAATCAATAGTGTTAAGTTCTATGTCAGAAAGTACATTTTTTGTTTGTGATAATCGCAAAACATATGCAGAAAACCTAGAAACAATGATAAAAGGACTTGAGGCTAAGGGATTTGTAGATAAAGAATTTCTGTTAAGAATAAGAGAACGTGAACAGAAATCTTCGATGATTTTTGCTGATAGCGTGGCATTCCCACATACACAAAATGAAAAAGAAAATAGTTTATTAATAGCCCTTGGGGTATGTAAAGATGGTTTTAAAGACAACAAAGAGTTAAAATTAATATTTTTGGCGTGTGTACCTAAAGATGGTGATCAAGGTTTACTTTTGGCGAAAACTTATGATGAGCTTATTTCGATAATAAAAGATAAAAAATTAATTGATGATATATCAAAAGTAGAAGGATATAATTCACTTGTGAATTATTTTATAAAACATACTAATTTATATAGATAAATATTAGGAGGAACTCATGAATTTATTGGTTTTGGGAATATTGTTTATTGCAGCCTTTATTTTGCAGTATGCTTTAACTTTTGTTCAAATGAGCAGTTTTAAAAAAAGTTATGCAGAACTTAGAAGAAAAGGAAGGGTTGTTATAGGGAGAAAAAATGGTGCTGCTCGTGCAGGTGCAATTGTTATGTTTGCTATAGATAATAACGATAAAGTTATTACTGGAGAAGCAATGCAAGGTGTTACAGTTCTTGCGAGATTTAAAAAGTTTGATTACTTTGATGGAATTAAAGTAGGAACAATAAATAGAGATGATTGTAAAGCGATTAGACTTTCTTCATCATTAACGAGTGCAGTATTAGATGGTGTAGTTAATTATAAAACAATTTCTGCGGGTGGAGAGGTTGAAATGGAACAAAGTCCATTCGGGAAATTAGCAAAAAAATTAAAATTTAATTAAATATTATTAAGGAGGGCAATATGGATTATATTGTTAAAATAGCTTCAGGCTTTACAGGTTTATTTGATGAAGGTGCAAAAGTTTTCGTAAGTTGGGTAGGAGGAATAGTACCTAAAGTTCTATTACTACTAGTTTTTATGAATGCATTGGTTGCTTTTATAGGGCCACATAGAGTTGAAAAGTTTGCTAAAGTTTGTTCTAAAAATGTAATTTTAGCATATGGTATCTTACCTTTTGTTTCAGCTTTCATGTTGGCAAACCCAATGGCATTATCAATGGGTAAATTTTTACCAGAGCGAATGAAACCAAGTTATTATGCATCAGCATCATATCACTGTCATACAAACAGTGGGGTATTTCCACATATTAACGTTGGAGAAATCTTTATTTACTTAGGTATTGCAAACGGTATTACTCAATTAGGTTTAAATGTAGCACCTCTTGCAGTAAGATACCTATTAGTAGGGTTAGTAATGAACTTCTTTGCAGGTTGGGTAACAGATTTCACAACGAAAATGGTAATGAAACAACAGAAAATTGAGTTAAGTAATACACTTAAAGCATAAGGTTAGGAGAATTAATTATGACATACGGAACAATTAAAATAGAAAAAGGTAGTGGAGGTTTTGGAGGACCGTTAGTAGTTACTCCAAAACCAGGAAAAGATAAAATTCTTTACATTACAGGTGGCGGAGCGGAACCTGAAATTGTAGAAAAAATCGTTAAATTAACTGGGGCAACACCGGTTAATGGTTTTAAAACATCAGTTCCTGATGAAGAAATCTTCTTAGCTATTATTGATTGTGGAGGAACACTTCGTTGTGGTATTTACCCGCAAAAAAGAATTCCAACAGTAAATATTATGCCAGTAGGACCTAGTGGGCCGCTTTCAAAATTTATTAAAGAAGATATTTATGTATCGGCAGTAGGATTAGATCAAATTACTGTAGAAGAAGGTAGTGAAGTTGCTGAAGAAGTAGTGGCAGTTGAAGAACCAAAACGAGAATTTAAATATAGCGCTGATAAAAAAGTTTCTCAAAGCTTAGCGGAAAATTCAAAATCATCTATTATTCAAAAAATTGGTATGGGTGCTGGGAAAGTAGTACATACATTATATCAAGCAGCTAGAGATGCTGTTCAATCTATGATTACAACAATTTTACCTTTCATGGCATTTGTTGCTATGTTAATCGGTATTATACAAGGATCAGGATTTGGGAATTGGTTTGCTAAATTATTAACACCACTTGCAGGTAATATTTTCGGTCTTGTAGCACTTGGGTTTGTTTGTTCTATTCCACTATTATCAGCACTACTTGGACCTGGAGCAGTTATTGCTCAAATTATTGGTACATTAATCGGTGTTGAAATTGGGAAAGGTACTATTCCGCCTCAATTGGCATTACCAGCATTGTTTGCAATTAATACACAATGTGCATGTGACTTTATCCCTGTAGGACTTGGACTTGCAGAAGCAGAACCAGAAACAGTAGAAGTTGGTGTGGTATCTGTGCTTTATTCAAGATTCATCATAGGGGTACCAAGGGTAATTGTTGCGTGGTTAGCAAGTTTTGGAATGTACTCTTAAGAAATACTTTTAAATAAAAATTAAATTTTACGGGGAGCATTCGCTCCCTCATTAACGACAAAGTCGACCAAAAATATCTCTAGGGAAATAAAATGTAAAGGAAGAATATTATGATTATTTATGAAAATATAGTAAAAGCAAAAGGAAGCTTAGTTGGTGAATTTGGTGACGGAATGTTTATCTTATTTGGAGATAACGCACCAGATATGTTAAAGGATTATTGTTATAGTATCGATGTTCTACCGACAAATGGAAAAATAGAAGTAGGGCAAACTCTGACAGTTGATGGAGAACGATTTGAAATTCTTGGAGTAGGTGACGTTGCAGAGAAAAATCTTGTAGATCTTGGACATTTAACTGTACATTTTTCAGGTGATTTAGAGAGTTTATTACCTGGTGCAATCGTAGTAGAAAATAAAAGTTGTCCGCCAATAGATATAAATACAAAAATAACAATTGAAAAATAAAAATTAAAGGAGAAAAGTAAAATGAGTTGGTTAAATTTAGAAGGAAAAACAGTAATAGTAACTGGCGGTGCTTCAGGCATTGGAGCAGCTGTAGTTGATGAATTTTTAAATCAAGGATGTAATGTTGTGGTGAGTGATTTATCAGAAAAAGAAACTGATAATGAAAAACTTCTATATGTAAAATGTGACGTTACAAAAAGAAGTGATGTGAAAAATGTTGTTTCTAAAACGTTAGAAAAGTTTGGAAATATTGACATACTTGTAAATAATGCTGGTATTAATATTCCACGTCTACTAGTAGATAAAAATAATCCAGAAAGTAAATATGAGTTCACTGATGAAGTGTATGACAAGATTATGGATATTAATGTTAAAGGATTATTTATCTTTTCACAAGAAGTAGGTCGTATTCTGGTTAAAAATGGTAAAGGGGTTATTGTTAATATGTCATCGGAATCTGGATTAGAAGGTTCAGAAGGACAAAGTATATATGCAGCAAGTAAAAATGCAGTTAATTCACTAACTCGTTCTTGGGCAAAAGAACTTGGTAAACTTGGCGTTCGAGTAGTGGGTGTTGCACCAGGTATACTAGAAGCAACAGGACTAAGAACACTTGCATATGAAGAGGCACTTGCGTATACACGAGGAGTTACAGTAGAACAAATTCGCGCTGGATATACAAGTACAAAAACTACACCATTAGGTCGCGATGGGAAACTATCAGAAGTTGCAGATTTAGTAGTTTATGTGGCAAGTGATCGTGCAAGTTATGTTCACGGTGTTACATATAATGTAGCTGGTGGAAAAACAAGAGGATAAAATAAAAACTAGGGGTAAAGTTGAAGTGTATTCTAAAAGGTAGATTTTCTTTTTCTAGCTTTAAATATACTTTTAACAAGGGTCTCCTAGTTTTTTAAAATTGTTTTTGAAAACTATTTGTGCAGAAATAATTTTTGAATTATAATTATATTGAAAAATAATAATGTGTGAGGATTAGGGAATGAAAATAGAAGCAGTTCTTTTTGATATGGATGGTCTAATGGTAGACACAGAAAGTTTATCTACAAAAGCTTTAATAAGTAGTGCTAAGAAGCAAGATTATGAAATGACTAAAGAAGAAACGTTACAGGTATTAGGTTTCACTGAAGCAGCTATCTACAAGTTTTGGGAGGATTATTTTGAAGATAGTCACGTTGATGGGAAAAAATTAGCCGATGATCATTATGGCTATATTGAAGAGGTTTTATTCACAACTGGACCGGATAAAATGCCTAATGTTGAAGAACTTTTAGTATATTTAAAAGAAAATAATTATAAAATAGCAGTGGCTTCTTCATCTAATATAGATCATATAGAAAATAATATGGAAAAAACAAGACTTAGAAAATATATTGACAAAATAGCAAGTGGTCAAGAAGTTTTAAATGGGAAACCAGCACCGGATGTATTTTTATTAGCCGCAGAGAGATTAGGAGTAAAACCAGAAAATTGTTTAGTATTAGAAGATTCTAAATCTGGGATAAAGGCTGGACGTGCGTCAGGGGCAACTGTTTTTATGGTACCAGATATGTTCAAGCCAGATGAAGAATGTATTGAGATTGCTAATAGAATTTTGAAAAATCTAGGAGAAGTGATTAATATTTTGGAGGAAGAAAATGACAAAGATTTTAATAGATAGCGCCGATATAAAAAAAGCTAGAGAAATAGAAAAATATTATACGATAGCAGGAATAACTACCAATCCAACGATATTATCAAAAATAGAAGGCTCTTTAGAGGATAAATTAAAAGAACTAAAAGAATTTACTTATGGAAAATATGAAGTTCATATTCAAACGACAGAAAGTGAAGTTGGAAAAATAGTAGAAGAAGCTAAAAAACTTCGTGATTATTTTGGAGAGAGTTTCTATATAAAAATTCCTGTGACAAAGGCAGGTTTAGAAGCAATAAAACTTTGTAGTAAAGAAAATATACGGGTGACGGCAACAGCTATTTTAACTGCTATGCAAGCTTTAGTTGCAGCGAAGAATGGAGCTAATTACGTCGCGCCGTATGTAAACAGAATGGAAAATGTAGGGCAAGATGCAAAAGAAGCTATTTTGGAAATAAGCAATTTATTAATAGATTACCCAACTGAAATTTTGGCGGCAAGTTTTAAAAATGTAAAACAAGTTCAAGATATTCTACGTTGTGGTGCGGAAGCAGCAACGATAGCCCCAGAGATAATAGAGGCGAGCATTTGGCATCCTTATACAGATAAATCAGTCTTTGACTTTGAAAAAGATTGGGAAAATAGATTTGGTGATAAAAAAATAGTGGATGGAATTTAATTTTAAAAAGTCTTAAGAATTATTCTTAAGGCTTTTTTCTAGATGTAAGAAGGCTCTGATGCTTCATTGACAAAATTTAATGATGAAGGTGCTACAGAGATTACAGTTGTAAACGAATATGTTCTTCATAGTCCAATTTAGAAAGAAGGGTATAGATTATGATAAAAAAAGAAATATATAATATAGAGGGTATGAGTTGTGCTTCTTGCGCAAGTAGTATTGAAAAAATAGTGAGCAAAATCTCTGGTGTGAGAAATGTAAGTGTAAATCTTGCAACAGAGAAGATGTTTATTGAGAGTGAAGAAGAGGTTAGTACAGAAGATATAGAGCAAACTATAAAAAATGCAGGGTATTTTGCAAAATTGGTAGATAATAATGTAAGTACTTTTTCTTTAGAAGGTATGAGTTGTGCATCATGTGCTCGTAATATAGAAAATGTTGTTGGAAAAGTTTCCGGAGTGCAGAGTGTTAGTGTAAATCTAGCTACAGAAAAGATGACTGTTATTTTTGATAGAAGCAAAGTAAATATAAAGGATATAGAAGATGCGGTAGAGAGAGCAGGATTCAAGGCGATAGAAGATAAGGTTTTTAAAGATTCTACTCAAGGACAAAAAGTAAAAAAAGCGAAACAGATAAATAGTTTATTACATAGATTTTTATGGTCTGCTATATTTGCAATTCCTTTATTATACTTATCTATGGCTGATATGATAGGCTTACCTACGATAATAAATCCAATGGAACAAGCGAAATTATTCGCTACTATTCAAATAATTTTAGTTTTACCAATTTTGTATTTAGGTAGAAGTTTTTATTTAGTTGGGGTTAAGTCATTGTTTAAAGGCCATCCTAATATGGATTCATTAGTTGCACTAGGATCAGGTGCTGCAGTTATTTATAGCTTGTATTCGACTGTTCTAATTTATTTAGGAAATGAGCACTCAGTGATGAACTTGTACTATGAATCTGCGGGTGTTATTTTAACGCTTATCACACTTGGTAAATATTTTGAAGTAGTTTCTAAAGAAAGAACTTCTGGGGCGATAGCAGCGCTAGTTAGTCTAGCACCAAAGACAGCTAACGTCATGCGTAATGGAGAAGAAGTGAAGCTAAATGTTGAAAATATTGTTATTGGAGATATAATTGTTGTACGACCTGGAGAAAAAATACCTTTGGATGGAAGGATAACAAAAGGTGCAAGTTCAGTTGATGAAGCAATGTTAACTGGTGAAAGTTTACCTGTTGACAAAAATATTGGTGATAATGTTATAGGAGCAAGTATTAATAAAACAGGAACTTTTGAAATGATAGTAACTAAAGTCGGAGAAGATACTGCTCTTGCTCAGATTATAAAACTTGTAGAAGAAGCACAAGGATCAAAAGCACCAATTTCAAAATTAGCTGATAAAATCGCAAGCGTGTTTGTTCCAGTAGTTATTTTCTTAGCTGTTTTATCGGGAACTTTATGGTACTTTGTTGGTCATGAGTCATGGATATTTGCTCTTACTATTTCTATTTCCGTATTAGTAATTGCTTGTCCGTGTGCGTTAGGACTTGCGACTCCAACGTCAATAATGGTAGGGACAGGACTTGGTGCGGAGCATGGAATTTTAATAAAAAGTGGGGAAGTAATAGAAACGGCGCAAAGCGTAAATGTGGTAGTTTTTGATAAAACAGGGACATTAACTGAAGGAAAATTAAAAGTAACAGATGTAGTTTCATTTGATAATTATGATGAAAATGAGGTTCTGCGTTTAGCGGCAAGTATAGAACATTATTCAGAGCATTCACTAGGAGAGGCAATAGTAAATTTAGCGCGTGAGAAGGAATTTATACTAAGCGAAGTAGAAAATTTTAAAGCTAATTCGGGCCTTGGAATTTCGGGTAAAGTTGATGGAGAAAATATTTTAGTAGGAAATAAAGTATTTTTGGAAAATAATTCTATTTCAATAGAAGAACATCTTTTAATAGCTGACAAATTCTCAGTAGAGGGGAAAACACCGCTATTTATTGTTTATGGTAACAAATTAATAGGAATAATTGCTGTTGCAGATACAATTAAAACATCAAGTAAAGAAGCGGTGAAAAAATTAAAACAAATGGGAATAAAAATAATTATGCTCACTGGTGATAATAAAAAAACTGCAGAAATTATCGCAAAACAAATTGAAATTGATGAAGTAATTAGTGAAGTGTTACCAGAGAACAAAAGTAAAGAAATAGCAAGACTTCAACAAGCTGGAAATAGGGTTGCAATGGTTGGTGATGGGATTAATGATGCCCCAGCTTTAGTACAGGCAGATGTTGGAATAGCTATGGGGGCAGGAACAGATGTAGCAATAGAATCTGCAGACATTGTTCTTATGAATAATGATATGCTTAGTGTAACTCGTACAATAAAATTAAGTCGTGTGACAATAAAAAATATTAAAGAAAATTTATTCTGGGCATTTATTTATAATATTATCGGTATTCCTGTTGCTATGGGAGTATTACATATATTTGGAGGGCCGCTATTAAATCCGATGATAGCAGGAGCTGCAATGAGTTTTAGTTCAGTATCGGTAGTATTAAATGCATTAAGACTAAAAAGAATAGGAATAAAATAATTTACAGGAGGTTCACATGGAAAAAGTTTATAATATAGAAGGAGTAAAGTGTGGAGGATGTGCTGCTGTTGTTAAAGAAAAACTTAGTGATATAGAAGGGGTAGAAACTGTAGAAGTTGATATCGCTAAGAAAAAATTAATAGTAGTAGGAACAACCGATAAAGAAGTATTACAAAAAGCCTTGAGTGATACAAAATTTAAAATTGATTAAAATAGAAGACCAATCAAGATTATTTCTTGGTTGGTCTTTAACTATGATGAATAGAGTTGCTTAAGTTTCTATTAAAAATAGATAAAGAAAAAACCGAATAGGTATGTAAAATAACCAGATAATCAAAAGGTATAGATTTAATATTGTTTTTTCGCTAAAATAATAATTGAAAGGAGGAGTTATTATGAAACTCGAGTTGAATATAGACGAAAAAGTAAAAGAGACATTAGTTGTAGTTAGTGCTAATAAGATTGATAAAGAAGTTCAGAATTTAATAAATTATATCGAATATAGTTCTGAGTATTTAATAGGAATAGTTGAAGATAAGGCGAGTATTATAGATATAGGTGAAATAATAAGGGTGTATATAGAGGATAGAAAAACTTTTGTTGTAACATTAAAAGATACATATGTTGTGAAGAAAAAGCTTTATGAAGTAGAAAATATGGTAACTCGTAATTTTATAAAAATATCACAAAGTGAAATAGCGAATATAAAATTTATCAAAAACTTAGATTTTAGTAATACAGGAACGATAGTCATAAAGTATAAAAATTCTGATATTAGCTATGTATCTCGTAGAATGATTAAAGAATTTAAGTTGAAACTCGGTATATAGGAGGAAAATAAAATGAAATTATTTAGAAAAATGGTGGTATTTAGTTTAATAGGGGTAGGGATAGGAAGTATCTTATCGTTAGTATTTAGTTTGATACATGGAGAGTATGCTCCAGGTGTTCCTGAATTTTTAGATAGTTTTTCAAATACTAATAAAGCGATGATAGTCCAGACTATAATATTTATCGTTTTGGGGATTTTACAAGGATTTGCCAGTGAGATTTTTAAAAATGTAGATGAGCAAAACTTTAAAACGATATTTTTAAAACATTACCTTCTAATAATGCTTCCATTATTACTAGCAGGATATTATTTAAAATGGTTTGTAGGGTTAAAAACTCTAATGCTAATGTTAGTATTTTCAAGTTTCTTATATGCTCTAATAGCTTTGGTATCTTATCTAAGTGTTAGAAATGATATAAAAAAAATAAATAGTAAACTATCTAATTATAAATAAAAAAGGAGTTGACGATTTATCGTCAGCTCCTTAATTTTTATTTTTAATTATTTACCTTCTTTTAATAAATCACGGATTTCTTTAAGAAGTTCTTCTTTACTATCAACTTCTGGTGCTTTTTCCTCAGCAGCTTCTTCTTTAGCCATTTTTTCTTTAGCAGTGTTAATAGCTTTAACAAAGATGAAAATAGCTACAGCAGTTATTAAGAAGTCGATGATAATTTGAATAAAATTACCATATTTAATCCCTTCCCAAGCCAAGTTAGTGAAGTCCGGTTTAGATGGGAAAAGAAGTCCGATAAGTGGCATCATAATATCAGTTACTAATGAACTTACAATTTTACCAAAAGCAGCCCCCATAATAACCCCGATTGCAAGATCTAATACATTACCTTTAAAAGCAAATTTTTTAAATTCATTTAACATAAAATATTTTGTTCTCCTTTATAAAAATTTATACTTATGTATGATACACTAAATTGGAAATAAAAGCAAGGATTTTAATATAATTAGATAGTTTTTATAATAAAAATTAATGCTAAAATTAATATCCCTCAAAGATAAATGTTTTGAGGGATACTAATTTTCTATATTAATTGTCTTAAATCTTAGTTTTCTTCTGAAGATTTTTCTTTCTTAAAGAATTTGTTAAGTAAGTCAGCTGCTTTACTCTTATTTTCTTCAACTTTTTCAGATAAATTGTTGATTTTTTCATCAGTATTTTTTCTAAAACCTGTAACATTATTTTTCATGTTATCTACAGAAGATTGAAGTCCATTAATAGAAGAAGCTAGACCTTCAGCTGTATTAAATAATGGGTCTAATTTTTCAGATTTTACTTGTATATCTTCTGCAAGGATATTTGCGTTTTGTAGTAAGATGTTAGTTTCAACCATAATTGGTTCTAAATGACCTTCTACTTTTTTAACAGTTTCGTTTAAATCTTTTGCAAGAGTAAGTGCGTCTTCAGCAATATTAGTTACATCTTCCACACACTCTGTAACAGATATAATAGATTTTCTTGCAGTTCCTAAAGTTCTTGCTGCACTGATACAAATAATAAGTACTCCTACTCCTGATAGAAAAATTCCTGCGTAGGCAAGTACAAGCCAATCGATATTTAACATTTATATTTCCTCCTTGAGATGGTGTATTCGTTATATTTAAAATAAGGTTTAATTGCTAGTATTTTTTTCAAAAAATTTATGGCAAAGTTTATTGATATTTCCGGCTCCCATAAATAAAAACACCGTATTTTCAAAGTTTAGTTTGTCAAAATCTTCTTCTCCATGAATGATTTTAGAACCCGGAGTTACTTTTTGTAAATCTTCAATTCCAACAATTTTTTCTTTTTCACGGACTGAAGCGAAGATTGGACATAAAAATACTTTATCTGCAGTTAGCAGACTTTCAGCAAATTCATTTAAGAACTTGGCAGTTCTTGTATAAGTATGTGGTTGAAAAATAGCTACAATTTGTTTACCTGCATATTTGCGGCGAGCACTATCAATAGTAGCTTTTATCTCGCTAGGGTGATGAGCGTAGTCATCAACAACTACATTACTACTGAATTTATATTCGCTAAATCTTCGTTCTGCTGGACGATATAAGTCTAATGATTCTTGGATTTTTTCTACACTAATACCATTGATATCAGCCAAAGCAATGGCAGAAGTAGCATTAGAAATGTCATGTAAGCCAAAAATCGCCATAGTGAATGTTCCAAGTAAAGTATTGTTTTTATAAATATCAAACTTGCTGTACTCAGTAGAAGTTTGAACGTTTTTTATTTGGTAGTCATTTCCATCGTTAAATCCATAAGTAATTGTTTTAGCGTGAGCAGGTTTTAACTTAGAAGCCAAACGGTCATCACCGCATATAACTACTGTATTTTTAACTTGGTTGACAAAGCTTTGAAATGCATCAAACATATCATATTCATCATTAAAATAATCAGGATGATCAAAATCAATATTAGTTACGATAGCGTAATCTGGATGATAGGCTAAAAAGTGACGATAGTATTCGCACGCTTCTGCAATCATAAAGTCTGAATTTTTTTCACCGTGCCCAGTTCCATCTCCAATTAGATAAGATGTAACACGATTATGTTTAAAAATATTACTTATCATAGTAGTAGTTGTAGTTTTACCATGAGCTCCTGTTACGGCGATAGAAGGTGTTTCTTCTAGTAGTTTACCTAAAAATTGAGCATAGGTATAGATTTTTAAACCTAATTCTTTGGCGCGACGACATTCAATATGCGTGTCATCAAAGGCATTTCCTAAGATAACTTCATAGCCTTCTTTTATATTCTCTTCATTATAGTAGAACATCGGTATATTACGCTGTTCTAATTTTTCTTGTGTAAAAAAATAAGTTTCTTCATCGGAACCTTGGACAATATGTCCCATATCATAGGCAATCTGTGCGAGGGAACTCATACCAGATCCTTTGATTCCTATAAAATGATATTTACTCATTACAATTCTCCTAAAATCTCGTTAATTCAAATAGAAAATAATTACTACAAAAAATTTCTATAAGCACTACAATTTTACCTTAAAATAGGGAAAAATTCAACTGATAATATTTTTTGATATAACCCAAAAGGGTAGTAAAATAATAATTATAGAAGATATTAATATAACTTTAAATTATAATTAGGTTACATTTAGAGTTGCCAATAGACTTTATTTAATATATTATTCTCAATTTTAATATTTTATATTATATGCTTTACAGTTTAAAATTAGTTGGAGGCTAAAAACTTGATAGAAGTAAAAAAGTAAGAATAATATTTGTTTTTATAAATAATTTAAGAATAAGTATGGTATAATTAAACAAATGTTTAAAAGTAGGTGATAGTTATGGAAAAGGCAATAAGTAATGGTGATATTTTTAAAAAGATAGGCTTACTTATTTATAGAGATAAATTACGGATATTTATTGCATTGATAGCCTCGGTAGCATCGTATTATTTTACGCTTTATCCAACGGACAGATTGAATATCATAGTTGATGGAATAACAAATGGGAAACTTGATTTTAATGGCGTTTTGGAGGAAATTATAAAAATAATCATAGCAGGAGTATTTTTATATATTGTTTATTATTTTAAAGAATATTATACATTTATTGGTTATGATAAAGTAATAAAAGATATGACTTATAATTTGCAATATGATATTTATCGTCATACTCCGGTATTTTTCAATAAATTCAGTATTGGAGAGGTTATTAGCCGCTCAACAAATGATATAACAAACTACATAGCTCCAGCTTTTGGTTATGGGGTGCTTCTTGTTTTTGATGGAATAATATACAATGTTTTTATTAGTGTGTTGATTTTTAGCAAATCAAATTTTACTTATTTATTATTAATTCATATTCCGCTTGTTATTCAAACGGTGTATTTAGTTAGTAGACGCAAAATACAAGAGACATACTATAATAAGATGGCAAGAACTATGGATAAGATAACGGAAGAAACCTTAGAAAATGTTAAAGGTATAAGGGTAATTCGAACATATAATTTATTGCAAAAAGTCCGTATGAGTTTTGTGAAAAAACTAAGAAGTTATGCTCACAGTAACAGCGAATATATGAAGAAAGTATTGTTATATCAACCACTAAATACTGTTTCGGTTGCAATAAGTTATACTATAGCCGTTGCATATGGTTTTTATTTAATTAACCATGAAGCTATGACTATAGGAGAGTTGATTGCGGTTTGTGTTGTTATAGGAATGTTACAATGGCCATATATAGCATTGTCAGAATTTGTAGTTATGATTATAGAAGTACGCCAAGCTACAAAAAGAGTATTGGAAATTTCTGGTAAAAAAGCAGCTGTTAACAATGATAAAGCTTTGTACAATTTTGATTTTAAAGAAAGTGTAGAATTTAAAGATTTTGATTTTAGCTATGATGGTGATAATAAGGTCTTGAAAAATATTAATTTCAAGATTAATAGAGGAGAAACAGTTGGAATAGTTGGTAAAACAGGTTGCGGGAAGACCACTTTAATAAAACAACTGTTAAGATTATATCCAATATCGGAAGAAACATTGTTGTTAGATGGACATAGCGCAGAACAATATTATGATTACTCTATTCGTGAAAAAATGGGTTATGCTCCTCAAGAATATCAATTATTTTCAAAAACAATAAGGGAAAATATTTTGTTCTATCGAAAAAATTTAGAGGGAAATTTAGACAAGGTATTAAAACTTTCGGACATAAAAAAAGATATTGAAGGTTTTGTAGATGGCTTAGATACCTTGGTTGGGGAAAATGGGTTATCTCTATCGGGAGGGCAAAAACAACGATTAGGAATAGCTCGAGCGTTATTAGCTAATCCGGACATTTTGATTCTTGATGATAGTTTAAGTGCAGTAGATGCTAATACAGAAAAAACTATTATAGAAAATATTAAAAAGACACGCGAAGGTAAGACAAATATTATTGTTTCACATAGAATATCTGCAGTAAGACATGCTGATAAAATAATAGTTGTAGAAAATGGTGAAGTTCTTAATGTAGGAACTCATGATGAACTTTTGAAAAATTGCGGGTGGTATAGAGAGTTAGATGCTTATCAAAATAAGGAGGTAGAATAAAATGAAGACAAAAAATCCATTATTACAATTTCTACCTTACATAAAAAATGCTAGAAGAGCTTATGTTTTAGGGTTTATTTATTCAGTATTAAATGTTGGACTAGGTGTGCTAGGAGTTTATGTTTTATCAAAGGTTTTTGATGGCATTGAAGGAGATATAACAAAACAAGTAGTTCTAAAATCTTTGATTATCGCTGTTGGCTATGGTTTAATACTTTTATGTTCGGGGATATCAAATTATATCCGTAACGTATATTTAGTTCAAGGGGCAAATGAAATTTATGTTCGCATACAAATGCAAGTATATGATCATATTCAAAGTTTACCTATCCGATACTTTGATAACATGCCAGCAGGTTCTGTTGTGTCACGTATTACAAGTGATGTTAATCAAATTAGAACATTTTTTGTTTCTACTTTTGTGCAAATTTTAATAATTGTTATGAAGGTAGTATTTTCTTATATTGTATTGTTTACGGTAGATTATAGATTTGGTTTATTTATGTTAGCATTACTACCAATTATGTATATTGTCCTAAAAATTTATAATAAATTAACGCTTGATAGTATACAAGGATATCGTAGGAAGTTTTCTGAAAGTAACGGTATTATCAATGAAAACTATCAAAATCTAGAAATTATTAAAGCATTTAATAGAGAAGAAGCTAGTATTGAAGATTGGAATACTCATAATGAAGAACGATATAAATATTGGAAAAAACTAAATGTAGTAGATAGTTTATTACTGCATAATATTACAGGGGTATTTAGAGTAATTATTTTTATTGGCATAATTTATTACTATGCATATTCCCATTTTAATGGTGTATTTGGAGTTACCCTAGGAATGGTATATTTATTTATAAATTATACTACAGATATAATTTATCGAATAGCTGATTTTACAATGGGAATATCTAACTATGTTCGCGCGATAGGTGCAGCGAATAATATTCAAGAGATTTTAAAACTTGATATTGAAAAAGATATTGAAATTGCAGAAGTAGGGGATTTCCGAGGAAATATTAGTTTTAAAGATGTATCATTTGCTTATAAAGATGATAATTATGTTCTTAACAATTTGAATATAGAGATTAAAGAAAATCAAACAGTCGCTTTTGTAGGACATACGGGAAGCGGTAAAAGTACAATAATGAACTTGATAGTTAAGTTTTATGATGTTAGTAAGGGGACTTTAGAAATAAATGGGAAAAATATAAATGAATATAGTAGAGAATATTTACGCGAGAAAACAGCTATAGTATTACAAGATTCATTTTTATTTGATGGAACTCTATTGGAAAATATTACCCCAAATGGGAATCAAAGAACTGCAAAAGAAGCACTGGAAAAAGTTGGGGGAGACTTTATCTTAAAAACAAAATCTCTTGATTCGAAGGTAGAAATAGGAGGAAGTAACTTTTCTACTGGAGAGAAGCAGCTTATTTGCCTGGCGCGTGCTTTAGCGAAGAATCCAAAGATATTGATTTTAGATGAGTCTACAGCTAATATAGATAGCGAAACAGAACAAAGTGTAGGTTATGCTATTGAAAAATTAAAACAGGGAAGAACAACATTGATAATTGCCCATAGATTATCAACGATTAAAAATGCAGATAATATTGTTGTTCTTGATAAAGGGCGAGTAGTAGAAAGTGGTGCTCATGATGAATTAATTAATCTTAATGGAATATACAAAAAAATGTATGATACACAAATAAAAGGATAATAAAAAAACGAGAGTAAAATTAAGATAAATACCAAAATAATACTCTCGTATTTTTAATTATTTAGTAAAAGTAAATTCGTATGCTAAGTCAATGCTCTTGAATGAAACCATAACAGTCTCGTATCCTAAAGGTTTGATAATTTCGCCAACAGCATTTGCAACTTTTTCGCAAACTTCTACTGGGCGAGCAACCCAACCGATTTCGATATTAGCGCGACTAATTTCTTCGCCATCTAAGATAGCAACACTTTCTACTAAGTCAAGAGTGAAAGCACCACGAGGGCGATCGATAATTTCTGCAATAGTATCAAAAAGCTCTGCGCTAACTTTTTTCAAATCTTCTTTTTTAATTCCTCTAGCAACTATTCTTGGCATAATAATAAACCTCCAAATTTTGTATTCGTTTTCTTTTATTATATCATATAAAATATATTTTTTGTTGAAAATTTTTAAATTTTTAATATTAAATTAAGATAGTAAATCAGTAATTAGCGTAAATATATCTGTAAAACATTGAAAACACTATTTATTTTCGTAATTCTTGAAAGTTTTTTAAAAAGAAAAAGTATTTTTTTTGTTTATTTTACTTATAATTAATATCATTTGTTTTGATAATATGGTATGATTAGAGTAGAAAGAAGAATATAAAATAATTATTAAAGGAGAAATTTTTATTAGAATTTTATATAAAAAATACTTTTCATTAGCAATGCTAATCTTAGTTTGCATTTGTATATTTTTATTTTCTAACCAGCCTGGAGTAGAATCAACAAAGCTCGCTAGTAACTTGTTTGTAAGAAAGTTAGGCCATTTTAGCGAATATGCAATTCTAGGTTTTTTTGCCTTTGCTTATTTTTCTAATATATTTCAGACCGGAAGAGAAAAGATACAGTTGGAAACAAGTTTCTTTATTAGTTTTTTATTTTGCTTTTCTTATGCGGTAAGTGATGAGTTTCATCAGACATTTGTAATAGGCCGAGATGGTAACTTTATGGATGTTTTGATTGATAGTGGAGGAGTGTTATTTGGGATTATAATTTCTTATGCGTTGCCTTTCATTAAAATATTAAAAAAAAGGTAAAATATATCTTACTTTTTAGTTGTATTTTCTTTGGAAAAGTTATAAAATAATATCCTAAGGTAAATAAAAAATAAAAGGAGGAGTTATTAATGCTTAAAGCACTTATTGTAGAAGATGATAAATTTTTAGCTTCATCATTGAAAGCTGCTGTTGCAGATAAATTTGATGTAGATGTTTCTTATAATGGGCTTGATGGACAGAAACTTATAGACAATAATATTTATGATTTTGTAATCGCTGATAGTATCCTACCTGGGAAAGGTGGATTAGATTTATTAGACTATATCCGCGAAGATAAAGAGCTTAAAATACCAGTTATCGTGCTTACTATTGCTGAATCTACAGAAGAAAAAGCAAGAGTGATGAAACATAGAGTAACAGAGTATCTTCCACGTGTAGCGGATGCTTCTCTTTTAACGACTACAATCTCTAATTTATTACAAAGGGAAAGTAATCTTAAAGCTGAAAACGAAGTAACGTATAAAGATCTTGTGTTAGATTTAAAAAATGAGCTTGTTACCTCTAATGCAGGAACACTAGATACAATTAAAGGAAAGTATTTAGAATTGCTATCGTTCTTTGTGATTAATAATAATATTATTTTGGAGAAAGAAGAAATATTTGATCGTGTTTGGGGTGTTGATTCTGAAACAACAATCAATGCTATTGAAGTTTATATTTCAGGATTACGTAAGGAGCTTAGAAAAATTGGTTATGATAAAAATCTAAGAACTGTACGTGGTGTTGGATATACTTTTGAATAGGTAAAGATATATGGAATTTGATTATCCTATAGATTACGCATTATATACATCTGAGGAGATAACCATTATTATTAAATTTTTAGATACTATAGAAGAATGTTATCTAAAAGGAGTAGAGTTAGAAGAGTATAAAAAGGTTTATAAAGACTTTAAATCTATTGTTCGTGCAAAGTCAGAAGAGAACTCTTTATATCGTGATTTTAAAGAAATTACAGGATATGATGGGTATTTAACCACAAAAGAAATGAAAAATGAAAAACCAAGAATTAAGTTATAGACTTAGTTCTTGGCTTTTTCTATATTAGTGTCGATATATCCATAGTGAAATTTAGTATTTTTACGCGTTAAGCGAATAAAGTCAAATTTTTCAAAAATATCATCTTTAAAGTGAGCTTTTACTATAACTTTCTTTTTTGCGACACGTTTGGCTTCAGTCAAAAAATCAGCGGTAGGAAAATCTTGATTTGCCAGTGTTTCAATGCCAGCTAAGTTTTTTGATTCTTCTATATTATGAGAGAACATAGGATCAAAATAAACTATATCGAAAGAATTATCAGGACAGTTTTTTAAAAATTTAACACTATCAATATTATGCGTGATTATTCTTCTCATAGAGGAGTTTATTTTTTCATCATGAGAAATGTAATTTTTCAGACCATTGCTTACGATTAAATAAATAATTTTATTCTTTTCAAGAGCCGTAACTTTGTGCTCATAGTAACTAAGAATAATACTATCGCCAGCAAGCCCCATCGTACAATCCAAAATGTTTTGCTTTTCACTACCTATTATTTCTATCAAAGGTTCGTTATCATTATTTTTTATCTTCAAAGCACTAGTATCTAAATGGAAGAAAAGTTCTTTATCACCTTCAAAATAACTAAGTTTAGTTTTATAAACGACTACGACACCATCTGCTTGTATTAACATTTGCTTAATTGTCCTTTTGTTACGAGGGATGTAATTAAAATTAAGAAATTTTGCAATATTATGAGCTCTTTCATTAAGTTCATTATTTGTTTTTACACTAGTAGTTACTACTATGCTTTTCATTAATAACAATAATCCTTTCTTCTGTAATAATTAAATCGACATTTTTATCATGTTTTTCTTTAGGAATTTCTTCTTGAAGTAGTTTCTCAAAAGATAAACCAATGCTAGTTTTATATTTATTTTCATTGAAATATTTATCGTAATATCCTTTACCGTATCCTAGACGATAGCCGTTTTTATCAAAAACAATTGATGGTGTAATAACAAGATCTATCCCCTCGGTATAGAAGTCATTTTGTATAGGTTCGAGAACATTGAAATGACCTGCAGAGAGGCCAGCCCAATTTTTAATTTTTACCAGTTTCATAACGCCGTTTACTATTTTAGGTACAAAAATTTCTTTACTCTTTATATATTTTTTAATAAGATATTCTGTTTGAATTTCACTTCCAAAACCAATATAAATAAATATTTTTTGCGAATTTTTAAAAATATCACTTTCTTCTAATGTTTTGAATATTTTTTCTGTTGCTTGAATTTGGTATGTTGTATCAAGATTATTTCTAATATGTAGAAACTTCTTTCTAAGAGTATGTTTCATAGCAATCACCTCGTGGTAATTATACCATGAATAAAGATATTTATAAATAACTTGAAATGTATGGTTCTATGTGGTACACTTAAAGTGTAAGAAGTGTATGGCGAGAAACAATACACTTAGGATTTTTATAACTGGAAGGAGGTAAATTATGTTTAAATTAGATAGTAGTTCGCAGAAGCCTTTATACAAACAGGTTGTAGATGAAACAAAAAAATTAATAACAAAAGGAATGTTAAAAGAAAATGATAAAATGCCATCAATTCGAGAATTTGCAAAGATTTTAAATGTTAATATTAGTACGGTTCAGAAGGCGTATCAGGAGTTAGAAAAAGAAAAAATAATAGTAACGATTGTAGGACGTGGTACGTTTATAACAGAAAATTTGGATGCCATAAAACCTAATTATGAGCTAATAGATACTTTATTAGAAGAATTGGTGAGAGAGGCAAAAATTTGTGGAATTACAAAAGAAGATTTGATAAAAAAAATAGATGAAGTATTTATGGAGAAATAAATATGGAAAAAGTTAGTGAGAAAAAATTAGAAACAATTTTGGAAAAAATATTATTAGAATGGCGTTTTATTGGATTATCAAAAGAAAAATTGGAAGAAAAAGTTATATCAAGGTATAAGGAGGTTGAAAGCTATGAAGTTAGAAATAAAAAATCTGAGTAAAAAATTTGAAAAGAAAGAAGTTTTGAATAATATTAATTTAGAAGTTGAAAGTGGAGAAGTTGTTTCTTTAGTAGGAAGAAATGGTAGCGGTAAAACAACACTTCTAAAATTAATAACTGGAATTTATCAGTTGGATATAGGAGAAATTACTATAGATGCTGTTAACATAGAACAAAATAATTTGAAAAGTAATATAATTTATATTCCTGATAAGTTCGATTATTTTAAATATACAAAGATAAAAAATATTATAAAATATTACGAGCTAGCTTACGAGAATTTTGACAAAGATTATTTTGAAAAAGAGTTGGTAAAAAATAAGATCTCTCTAAATAAAAAAATAACAGAGTTGTCAAAAGGTCAGACGGTAATTTTTGGAGTGATTTTAGGTTTAGCCTGTAGAACAAACTTTTTACTATTAGACGAGCCATTAGACGGAATAGATATAATAAATATAAAACTTATTATTAATTATATTATAGAAGCTCAAGATAGCGGTGTTGGAATACTGGTAAGTAGCCATCAATTAGATTATTTAGAAAATATTAGCGATAAGATTATATACATAGATACAACAGGTAAATATGGTAAAGAGGTTGATAAGATGGAATATAGCAAATATCAACTGGTGTATGAAGATAAGATTCCAGATGAGTTTGCTAATTTAGATAGTGTGAGAATAGTAAGTAATATAGGTAGAGTTTATATAGTATTAGTGCGCGGTAGCTTTGAAGAAACTAGAGATTTAATACAAGAAAGCGCACCATTACAATGTGATGAACTGCCGGTTCTTTTAGAAGATATATTTATTATAAATAATAAAGGAGGAGCAGAAAATGATTAGAGATATTTTGAAAATCATACGAATTTATGTGAAGAAATATTTTATTGCTATAATTATTTTATTACTAGGATTTACACTTTTCACAACGTTGACAGCATCTAAGCAGTTGAATGGACTTAAACGTGAGATTGCTAGTTACGAATTTGAAAAAAATATCGGGGTTGAGGCTCGCGAAAAAGTTAGTGAACTGAACAATAAAGAGAAAAAAAATCAACAATATCAAAAGATAGATATAGAGAAACATAACTATATAAATAGTTACAATGGGAAAATTTCAAAAGAAAGTTATGATTATCTTTTGCATAGATATGCTGTAGGTGCATATTTAACAGAATATCCTATAAGTGGGCTTATAACTTTTTACACCCCACAGGGTGATTTAAATTACACCTATGGAGAGTATCACGAGGAATATAAAAGGTATCTAACAAAAGAAGAGTTAGAATATACAGGTAAGTATCATGAATTTTTGGCTGAACAACCAGAAAGTGAAAAGCATGTGAAGCTTCGAGAGGAGTTAAATAAAATTTATCCACCAGTTATAAATTATAATCACATAAAAATCTTTGACTTTGCAAAAGAGAATTTAGGGAAAGATAAATTAGAAATTAAAGAAACTCTTTATACAATAGATACAAATATAGGGTACTATATACTAATTACCTTGATTGCACTATTAATATTTGGGACGGAGTACCATACAAGTTTTGGTAAATTTGTTTCGAGTTTGCCATTTAAAAAAGAGAGGGTATATTTCGCAAAACTTATCTTAAGTTTACTAATATTACTAGTTGCTTCAATATTGGTAGGCATAGTGAATATATTTATTGTAAAAGCAAGTGTAGTAGGGGATATTTATAATATTAGTAATGCTTTTAGTGCATATTCAAAAACATTTTATTTAGGAATAGGGTTAATCCTACTAGGTGCAATCTTTGCTAGTTTTTGTGGCAGTGTAGTGAGTATGGGAGCTTTATACATTCCAGTTCTAACATCGTATGGCTATTTGCTAGGTTTTATGGAATTGGTAATGAGAGCGTTAGGAAAAGAGAGATGGTTGGAAAATCCTGCTGCATTTAATCCAAGATATATGCCGATATTCTACTATTTCAAATATGAGCAACCAGGCTATATATGCTTATGGTTAGGGGTGTTGACGGTACTTGCAATAATTATGAGTAAAGTATACAAAAGACATAATGTTGAAAGAGAAGGGATATTTTTCTCTATTGCTAAGGTAGAAATTTTAGGATATCTAATTTTATTAATAGGTGTAATAGCATTTGGTTTAATAATTCTTTTCAAAACATTCAGAATGAATGGTTTATTATCACTAGCAATATGCCTAACGTTAGTTCCATATATTCTTTGGAAAGTTAGTCGTTTTTTCATAAGAATTTAAAAAAAATAAGATCATAGAAGAAATGATGATTATATCGATAAAGTATAATCATCATTTTTTATATAAAAGTTAATAGTATAATTTCTGAAAAAGAAATTAAATTCTTAAATTATAGAAGAGTATTGTAAGAACAAATATAGGTTTTCGTTGAAAATTTAATTATATTATAATATGAAAAAATATTGATTAATGTTTAGAAATTTTATTTTCTAGTATGTACAAGTATAATCTAAATTTTAAGATACAGTGAGTATAGCATTAATATAAAGTAAATAGCTTGAAAAGTTTTTTATTTCATAGCTTTATAACAAGTAAAAGAAAATACAAGAAATTTTGAAATAGAGACAAAAATACAAGTGTGTACATATTTGATAAAATAAAAAATAATTATTTATTATTTAATGGAAATAATAGTATAAGTATGATATAATATAAAAGAAAATTTATAAGAAAGGAATCTTCTACAAATAATGACAAATTCAGATGAAAACAAAGAACTATTAAGAGATGAAGAAGTAACAAATAAGGGTGCAAAATCAGAAGATTATGCGACACTGTTGAGTAAAATAAGAAAACAAGTAGATATAGAAGGTGAATCTACTCTTACAAGAAAGTATCATGAAGAATCGAATACGAATTCTGTGGAGATAAACGAAGAGTCAGAAAAACCTCAAGAAAATCATTATGAAGAAACAGTGGTTTTAGATCGTAATGAATTAAAACAAGCTTTAATAAAACAAGAAGTTAAAGATGAAATTCTTCCTGAAAAAAAGGAAGATAAGAAAAAACCTGTTTTAGAAGTGTTAGGCTTAAAAAAACGTATAGGATTAAAGACAATTGTTGAAGATATTAGCTTCGATATGCATGAAGGTGAAATTATAGGACTTCTTGGACCTAATGGAAGTGGGAAAACAACAATAATGCGAATGTTAGTTGGATTAACAAAAACAACTAAAGGAGAAGTTTATTGTTTTGAAAAACCACTTGGATTAGGAAAAGTAAAAATGCTTAAAGAAGTAGGTGCTATGATAGAAACTCCTGAATTTTATAACTATATGTCAGGATGGTCAAATCTAAAACAAATGGCACGCGTATGTGGTAAAAAAGTAAGTCGTGCTCGTATGAAGGAACTGGTAGAATTTGTTGGATTAAGCAAAGTTATTAGAAAAAAAGTAAAAACTTATTCATTAGGTATGCGTCAACGTTTAGGTCTAGCTCAAGCTTTATTAAATGATCCGAAAATACTTATATTAGATGAACCGGTAAATGGTTTAGACCCACAAGGTGTTCAAGACTTCCGTAATAAGCTAAAAGAAATAGCTTCAACAGGGGTATCAATTTTAATTTCTTCTCATTTACTAGATGAAATTGAGAAGGTAAGTGATAGAGTTATAGTTATTGAAAAAGGTCGTATTATCGCTGATGATAAATTAGATAGACTTGTGGCAGATGAAACAATAAAAACTTTAATCTCAACATATGATGTAGAAAAAGCAGAGGTATTAATCCGTGAACTTGGTATTCACTATGAATTAACAAAAGAAGGATTTATTTTTGAAAATATTTCTAGAGAAGATAAAGCTAGAGTAATTACATATTTAGTAACCAACAATGTGGAATTAGATTCTGTTCGAGAACTAACTACGTCGTTAGAGGATCGTTTCCTACAAATTACAGGGGGGGAGAATAAGTAATGAAACTATTATTTAATGAATTTATAAAAGATTATAAAAAGAAAACAACTTGGATATATATGCTTATTATGTTTGTGATAATAGGAGCGTATGGATATTTTCAAAAATCAAGTGCTGGGGATAATTTTAACTCAGCACAAATAATGATTAGTATAACTAAAGTAGCGGCATCAATAGGTGGTGTATTTACACTTATAATGCTTGCTAATAACCTATCTCAAGAGTATTCTAAAGGAACTGTTAAATTTTTATATACACGACCAAAATCACGTTCGGCTATATTAACAGCGAAAATAGCTTTAGGGTTTGTTAACTATATTATTTTCTTTGTTTTAGGAACAATTTTCGATTTTCTTTCAAAATACTATATATTTTTCAACAAAAAAATAGGTCTGAACTTATTAGATAGAACGCTAGAAGAAGGATATTTTGGAAGAACAGTAGCAAAACAACTTATAATCACAAGCCTAGCAGAACTTACTACGATGATATTCTTTATCTCTATGGTGGTTTTACTTTGTGTAGTATTTAAAACACAAATTCTTTCACTTGTATTAGTTATGGTGAGTTTATTAGGAATGAGTATTATTCAAGCTATTACTGCTTGGGCGGTAACAAAATGGACTTGGGCGAAATATCATATGTTTGATGTTCCACTATTTAGTTCTTATTATGACAATGAAGCAAGTCGTGGTGTAGTTAAAGAAATCTTTAAATTTGACAATGCTAATGCATTAATTATTATGCTAGTAGCGTACAGCACAGTGTTTTTCGTAATTTCATATATTATTAATGCAAGAAGAGATATTACTATAGACTAAAAATTTAGCCATTTGTAAGAGGAGGTAGGCGAGATGAAAAGTTCGCTAAAAAAAATTGAGCGTATTAAAGATATATTAGACTTAAATGGTAGTGTTTTAACATACAAATATAGTGATGAAGATATTCGTCTAAACCTAGGAGAAGAACAATTAAGTAGTATTTTCAGCAGATTTTTAAAAAGAAATTTACCAAAAATTAAAGATGGACTACATAAGGGGAAGCTAGTTAAATGTCAAAGTGGTCTTGGTATTTCATGTTTATTTATTCCGAGTGATAATGATGAAGAATTTTACTTGATCACACCATTTCTAGAATATCTTATCCCAACTAAGTTATTTCAAGAATCACTTACTAAATACGGAGCGAGCATTAGCGAATTAATCTGTGATGTATATTTTTCATTACCAATTACACCAAGAAAGAAATTTAACTATTTGGTAGAATTATTGGTGGAAGATGAAAATGTAGACTTTTTAGACGCTATTGTTTTAGTAGAAGATTCAAGTGTGAAAAATGTTCGTAGAACATCATCAAGAAAAAATAATTATCTAAATAGCATTTTAGAGAGTGAAGTTAAATTTAAACGCGAAATTCTTGAAGCGGTTGTTGATGGGAATATTTCTCGTGTAAATATGTTGTTTGACCTTCGCCAAAGAAACCATGGTGTAGAAGAAGATAACGTAGAACAAGGAGTTAATGTTCAACGTAGAAAATCTTATAATATGAATGATTTGCTACGATATGCTCTTGAACAACATAGTGAAGATTATCTAGGCGTAGAAGAACTTTGGGTTAAAATTAAAAACAAACTAGATAACTATGATTTATCAGAAGATGTAATTAGAAGTTATTGTCTTTTAGTAGATAGAAATAAATATAAAGATAAACAAGCTGTTGTACGTAACTGTATAGCTTATATTAATGACCGTATTTCAGAAAAAATCAGTTTGGATAATGTTAGTGACTACTTAGGAGTAAATAAAAGTTATCTTTCTTCGATTTTTAACAAAGATATGGGGATTAGTATTGTAGATTATATTCATGATAAACGTATTTCTAATGCATGTTATTTACTTGCTAATACTGATTTCTCTATCTCTGAAGTTGCAGATTATATCGGTTACTTCGATACAAGTTACTTTATCAGAATTTTTAAAACATTAGTTAAAGTGACACCTCTTAAATATAGAGAATCACTTTCTAAAGCTAGAAAATAGAATATAAGAAATAAGGCTGAATATTTTCAGCTTTATTTTTTTAGAACTATTGATATTTAGAAGCTTATAATATAGAAATTACTCCAAATTTCATACAAATAAAAGTGAGAGAAAAATATTTTATTAACACTAAATATTTCTTGGGAAATATGATATAATAAAGTGACTTTTAAATTTTAGGAGATAAACGATGATTTTTGCATTAGATGTAGGGAATACAAATATTGTCCTTGGAGTTTTTGGAAGTGATTATAAACAACTTTGTTCATGGCGTATCGCAACGGATAATACAAAGACAGAGGATGAACTATATGTTATTATTAGAAACTTTTTCGTAGATAAAAATATTAAGTTTGAGGACTTTGATGGAGTAGTTATCTCAAGTGTTGTTCCAAAAATGATGTTTGCTTTAGAGTTGTTAAGTAAAAAATATTTCAAAAAAGAACCGATTATAGTTTCTGCTGGTATTAAAACAGGAATAAAAGTTCCAGCACCTTACAGCAGTAAGCTAGGAGCAGATAGGGTTGTTGATATAGTTGGAGCAAAGGTTAGTGGTTATTTACCAGCTATTATTGTTGATTTAGGAACAGCGACAACTTTCGATTGTGTCGATGAAGAGATGAATTATCGTGGCGGAATAATATGTCCTGGGATGAACATAAGTGCAGAAGCTCTCTATTCTCGTGCGGCGAAGCTGCCTCGTATAGAACTAGAGGCTGTATCTACATCGTTAGGAATGGATACGACAAGTCAAATGCAAGCAGGCTTCTTCTATGGTTTTTTAGGGCAATTTGAAAATATTATAACTCACTTAAAAAAAGATTTAGGGGGAGATTATAAAGTAGTTTTAACAGGTGGTTTGTCGAAGTTTATTGCGAAATATAGCTCATCAGTTGATATTGTAGATGAAGAGTTAACACTAAAAGGAATAATAGAACTTTACAAGATGAATAAAGGAAAGTAGGTTAAAATAACTTAGAAAGGTATGTCATTAGGTCATACCTTTTTGAAATTATTAAACGTAGAAAATTTTAAATGCAAAGCTATTAGATTAATATTAAATAAGGCATCTATTACATATTGAAGAGATTTAGTTAAATAAGAAATGGGATTTTTTCACAAACATTTCTTCTTGATAGACAATTTAATTTATTCCCTGTATAATAAAAAATCGTAAGTGACTAATAATTAGAAAATTATTTAGAAAGGATTTTTATTTTGATGAAAGATTATTTAATTAGAGGGTTGGCCTTTAATGATGAGATTAGATTTTTTGTAACAAAGACAACAGATTTAGTAGAAGAAATTAGAAAACGTCATGATGCTTATCCTACAGCTATTGCAGCTACGGGGCGTGTTGCAACTGTGACAACTATGATGGGAGCAATGCTGAAAAGTGGTGATAGAATAGATGTAGCAGTTCGCGGAGATGGGCCAATAGGAACAATATACGCTTCATCAGATGAGCTTGGAGAAACAACGGCATATGCTAAAAATATGCAAGTTCATATTCCAAGTAATTCCCAAGGGAAACTAGATGTAAAAGGTGTAGTAGGCGGTGGAAATATTACCGTAGTACGTGACTTAGGCTTAAATGAAAAATATACAACAACTTCTCCGATAGTTTCAGGAGAAATCGCTGAAGACTTTACATATTATTTTGCAGCAAGTGAGCAAGTTCCATCAGCAGTATCATTGGGAGTTCTTGTTGATACTGATAATTCAGTTATAGCTGCGGGAGGTTTTATTCTTCAAGTATTACCACAAGCAACTGATGCAACAATAACGAAGTTAGAAAAAGTAATCTCTAATATAAAACCTATATCTACACTTATTCATGAAGGAAAGACTCCAGAAGAAATTGCGGATATTTTGTTTGAAGGGGAAGAGAATTATCGTATTTTACGTAAAAATGATGTTGTCTTTAAATGCACATGTTCAAAAGAACGTTATGCAGACGCTTTGGTTACGTTAGGTCGTGAAGAGTTAGAGAGTCTTTCTCAAGAAGAGTCTACTGAATTAGTCTGTGCATTTTGTAAGGAAAAATATCATTTTACAAAAGAAGAAATAACAGAGTTATTAGAAAACTTAAAGTAAAATTATGAATAAAAGAGTTAGATAAATGACATTTTATCTAACTCTTGAATTTTTATAAAAAGTTTGGTATCATAAGTAAAATTACTTAAATTATATCAAGGAGATATTATGGAACTGCTAAGAGAAATGATTGTCACTGATGGTAAAGTTTATGACAATAATGTATTAAAGGTTGATTCGTTTTTAAACCATCAAATAGATGCTAGTTTAATGATGAAAATGGCAGAATCTTTTTATGAGTATTTTGGAAAAGAAAAAATAACGAAGATTCTTACAATAGAAGCAAGTGGTATCGCCCCTGCGATTCTAGTTGCACATTTTTTTAAAGTGCCAATGGTTTTTGCTAAGAAAAGTAAGCCGGCAACTTTGAAAAATAATGATATTTATACCGCAGAAGTACATAGTTATACAAAAAATGTAACTAATACAATAGTAGTTTCAGAAAAATTCATAAATAAAGAGGATAATGTTCTTATAATTGATGATTTCTTGGCGAATGGTCAAGCGACTCTTGGTCTTATGGAAATAGTTGAAAAAGCAGGTGCGAATACTGTTGGAGTTGGTATCTTAGTTGAGAAAAGTTTCCAAAATGGTCGTAAATTATTAGAACAAAAAAATGTGAATATTTGTTCTTTATGCAGAATTGCCTCTCTTGAAAATAATGAAGTGAAGTTTAATGTAGCAGATGATGAAATAAAGAAAGGATAAGAAGATAATGTGGGAAAATAAATTTCAAAAAGAAGGTTTAACATTTGATGATGTACTATTAGTGCCAGCTAAAAGTGATATATTACCTAAAAAAGTTGATTTAAAAGTTAACTTAACAGACAAGATTAAATTATCTATTCCAGTAATTTCAGCAGCGATGGATACAGTTACTGAATACAAAATGGCGATTGCTATGGCTCGTGAAGGTGGAATAGGTGTAATCCATAAAAATATGTCTATCGAAGAGCAAGCAGAGCAAGTAAGAAAAGTTAAACGTTCAGAAAGTGGGGTTATCACAGATCCTTTCTTCCTAACTCCAGATAGTTTAGTAGACGAAGCTGAAAGCTTAATGCAACAATATAAAATCTCAGGAGTACCAATTGTAAATAATACAGACGATATGAAAGTTGTAGGTATTATAACTAATCGTGATATGAGATTTTTAACTGATTTTGATATTAAAATTAGTGAAGTTATGACGAAAGAACATTTGGTTACAGCGCCAGCTAATACTACTTTGGAAGAAGCAAGTGTAATTTTACGTGGCCATAAAATTGAAAAATTAATTTTAACTGATGAAGCAGGAAAACTTACTGGGCTAATTACTATTAAAGATATTGAAAAATTAGCAAAATATCCTAATTCGGCAAAAGACGAAAAAGGTAGATTATTGGTAGCAGCATCAGTAGGAATTACTAATGATACAGTAGATCGTGTAGAAGCTTTAGTGGAAGCTGGAGTTGATGCTATCGTCGTTGATACTGCTCACGGACATTCTAAAGGAGTGTTAGATGCAGTTAAGGCTTTAAGAACAAATTATCCAGAATTAGATATTATCGCAGGTAATGTTGCGACTGGAGAAGCTGCTCGTGATTTATTTAACGCTGGAGCAGATGTAGTTAAGGTTGGTATTGGGCCGGGATCTATCTGTACAACACGTGTTGTTGCAGGTGTAGGTGTACCACAAATCACAGCAATTTATGATTGTGCAACTGTAGCTCGAGAACTTGGAAAAACTATTATTGCTGATGGTGGTATTAAATATACAGGTGATGTAGTAAAAGCAATTGCAGCTGGAGGACATGCAGTAATGTTAGGTTCTATGCTTGCAGGATGTGAAGAATCTCCAGGTGAGTTAGAAATTTTCCAAGGAAGAACATTTAAAGCATATCGTGGCATGGGATCAATCTCAGCGATGGAAAAAGGTTCTAAAGATAGATACTTCCAAGAAGATGGTAAGAAATTAGTTCCAGAAGGAATCGAAGGACGTACCCCATATAAAGGTGCTGTAGCAGAAACTATTTACCAAATTATCGGTGGTCTTCGTGCGGGAATGGGTTATACTGGTTCAAGAAATCTACACGCACTTCGTGAAGATGCGCAATTTGTACGTATGACAGGTGCTGGACTTATCGAATCTCATCCACATGATGTTCAAATCACAAAAGAAAGTCCAAACTACTCTAAATAATAAATAAACTATAATGAAGATAGAAGTTAATTAAAATTTCTATCTTTATTTTTTAAATAATAAACCTAGAATAAAGAATTAGACTTTATTCTAGGTTTATTGTTTTAGTTTAGAAAAATTGTGCTAGACATACGATTGCAATAATAATTGGTAAGATGTAACGAAGTAAGAATAACCATACTTTGAAGAAACCTAAACTTACTCTGTTATCTTCTTTAACATGAAGTTCACGCATCGCTACTTTTCTGTCTAATACATAACCTGTAAAAATTGATAAGAATAGGCAACCAAGTGGCATTAGGATATTTGATACTAAAAAGTCCATAGAATCGAAGAATGTTTTACCAAAGAATAGTGTGTTGGCAAGTGTTCCATATGAAAGTGCAGATGGGATACCGAAAACAAATGTAAGTATACCAATAATAACACTCCATTTAGTACGATTAGTATTTTTTTGATCTGTAAGATTTCCTACATTGATTTCTAACATAACAACTGATGAAGTAATAGTTGCAAATAAGAATAATATTAAGAATAAAATATAGAAAATTTTACCAAAAGCCATATTGTTGAATAATTGTGGTAGAACGATGAATAATAAACTTGGGCCACCTTCAGATTCCATGCCGAATGAGCTCATAGCTGGGAAAATAGCAAGCCCCGCCATAATAGAAACAGCAATATTCATTATAACTACTGAAACTCCAGATTGAACCATGTTAACTTGTTTATTTAAGTACGATGCATAAGTTAGCATAGCTGTAACTCCGATAGATAGTGCAAAGAACGATTGCCCTAATGCGAATAATAATCCTGAGGTAGTAATTTTAGAAAAGTCTGGTTTTAGGAAGTAAGTTACTCCGGCCATAGAATTTGGTAATGTTAATGATCTTGTTATAATAATTAGGAAGATAATGAATAACATCGGCATCATAATTTTTGATGCGCGTTCAATTCCTTTTTGGACACCACGAGATACAATTAAGACATTTAATAGAATAAACATCGCCTGAGCTCCTAAAGCAATCCATGGATTAGAGATGATAGTACTAAAAAGTGCAACATAATCGCTAGTAGAATAAATGCCCAAAGC